>CAYJBF010000008.1:0-6751 GCA_964368415.1 uncultured Acholeplasmataceae bacterium
CAATTATACCATAAACTCCATTATATGAAGGAAATATTTTATGACTATTCTATTTAGAAAAACAATCATAAACAAAGAAAAAAGGTGACATGCACCTTATTTATTATCTCTTGATACGTAAGATCCATCTTGAGTAGAAACAATAATTTGTTCGCCCTCAGTGATAAACATTGGTACTTTAACTAATAAGCCTGTTTGCATAATTGCATCTTTCATGGCATTTGTTTTTGTATCGCCTTTTACGCCGGGCACTGTTTCAGTAACCGTTAAAGATACTTTATCAGGTAAGATAATGCCTAATACTTCAACGCCATTATAATACATAATGTCTACTGCTAAAGACTCGTAAATAAACTTAGATTCATATACCATATGAGAAAGTGGAATTTCTACTTGTTCATAAGTATCTGTATTCATGAATACGTAAGTATCACCCATCGAATACAAATATTGCATCTTAATTTTTTCGATATTCGCTTGTTCCATCTTTTCGCCAGCTCTAAAAGTGTAATCAATGGTTGCACCAGTTCTTAAGTTTCTTAGTCTTGTTGTAACAAATGCTGCACCTTTACCTGGTTTAACATGTTGAAATTCAATAATTTGAAATAAGTTATTATCGTATAGAATTGTTAACCCTGTTTTAAAATCTGCTGTTGATATCATAAATATAACCTCCTTAAACCTTATTAATTATATCATAAAAACTTAATTAGTAAAGAACTTATTTAGAAGTTGCTTAATGACTTCAATATAACTTTGTTCTTTTAGCCCTGATACATAGCAATCAGCCAATGGTTTTAAATAATCATTTCTTCTAAAATATTCTCTAGATTGAATCTCAGATAAGTGACAAACCCCTTTTGGAATTGTCACCAGTTCAAACGCATCCCTTAAAACAATACTTGTATGAGCTAAACCACCCGGATTTATTACAAGAAAATCATAATGATTGGCATTATGTAATAAATCAATAATACTGCCCTCGTGATTAGATTGGTAAAAATCAAATTCAACTTCACTAAATCTATCAATAATGAGTTGATAAATATCCTCTAATGTTTTAGTGCCATATTGATGTTTGTTTCTTTGTCCAAGCATATTTAAATTAGGTCCGTTAATAATGAGTGCTCTCATTTTAGTTTCCTCCTAGGATGTCTAATATCTTTTTAACAGTTTCTTCCATTAATCCATTATTTTCTACTTTATAGGTCATGAATTCTTCATAGAGATGACTTCGTTCATTAAACAAATCATATAAAGATGTTTTTTGCAGTAAAGGTCTTGGATAAGAGTGATTGCCTCTTTCTTCTAAAATTTCAATATCGGTATCAATATATATGATTATACCGTTCATTAAGGATTTATTATCCTTATTTTTAACGATACCGCCACCCGTAGAGATGACGACATTATCTTTATCTATTAGAGCGCTCAAGCTATCAGTCTCATAGGTTCTAAATACCTGCTCACCTTCAAATTTAAAAATATCCTCAATCGTTTTATGCGTCTTAGATTCAATGAAACTATCTAAATCAATGAACGCTAAGTTTAGTTTTTTAGCCACTTTTAACCCAATATACGATTTACCAGACAGTGGCATTCCAATCAAATAAAGTTTCATACATCCTCCCAAAACAGATCTAATGTCGAAGTAATTTCATTAAATGCTTCAACTGGATCTTCCATATCAATCATGATGGCATTCATTTGATTTTTAAACCAAGTTTCTTGTCTTTTCGCAAGATGTCTTGTTTTTTTCTTAATTTCTTCTAGAGCCTCATCTAAAGTATAAACACCCTCTAAATATAATGATAATTCTCTATAACCCAATATATTAAGGTTTAACTGTTTCTCTTTTAACTTTTTTACTTCTTCTAGAAAACCTTGTTCCATCATTAAATCAACTCTTTGATTAATTCTTTCATAAAGAATAGATCTAGGTAAAGTTAAATAAAATAATATGTAGTTATAAAACGGTTGATCTTTATCCAACCTTTCACTTCTTTTTTTAGAATCAGCAAGTTGGATAGCTCTTAATACCCTTCTTCTATTATTGGGATGTATTTTTAGACTACTTTCAAAATCTTTTTGTATAAGAATTTCATATAAAGCTTCATTGCTTAAATCTTGATATTGATCTTCTTCTTCAAAGTTTCTTTTCTCACCACTAAAATCATAGTTGTCTAAAGCCGCTTTAATATATAACCCTGTCCCCCCAACAATCATTGGGCGAGAAATGTTATCTATTAATGTACGGGCATTTTTTTGAAACATGGAAACGTCATAAATTTCAGTAGGTTCTAATATATCTAATAAATGATGTTTAACCCCGCGCATTTCATCATTTGTTATTTTAGCTGACCCGATATCTAGCCCTCGGTAGACTTGAACCGAATCCCCTGAAATAACTTCCGAATGATATCTTAAGGCTAAATCCACAGATAATTTGGTTTTTCCAACCGCTGTTGGACCAATAATTGCGACAACCTTTTTCATACAATTCTCTTGAACAATTGTTCAATATGGCTATTAGAAAAATACACCAACACCGGTCTACCGTGTGGACAATAATAGGGATTTTTCGTATTTCTTAAAGATTCTATCAAGTGATGAATCTCATGTTTATTTAATGCTTTATTGGCTTTAATAGCCCCTTTACATGCGATTGATTTCGATAAATTATCCCTTAAATCTTTTAAGTCTAATTTCTTATATTGTTCTAACGAGGATAAAATACTTTGAACAAAATCATGAATATCTTCATCTTCTAACCAAATTGGAATAGTTTTTAGAAATAAACCTTTATGGCCAGCCGGTTCAAAATTAATGCCTATTTTATTTAATTCTTCCGTATTTTCTTTAATTAATGTTTCCTCAGTTGGTCTTAGTTCAAATAGTTCAGGAATCAAGAAATCTTTAATAGGACTTTTGGTCCCAAGTTTTTCAAAATAAATTTCGTATCTAATTCTTTCTGCTGCGGCATGCTGGTCAATTAGATATAACCCCAACTCATTTTGAAAGAGTAAATAAGTACCTCTAAATTGTCCTATATAATCCATTTCAGGCAGTTTTTCTGCCGGTTTTTCATAAATTTCTTCTTTATTTTCTTTATACTCTAATTCTAGTTCATTAATTAAATAATCAAACCCACTAATTTGCGTATAACTTGTATTGGGTTCAGTAGAAACATTTTTGGTTGATTTAGAAAATGCGTCTCTAATTAAATTACGGATCATAGAGGCCAGTTGATATTCATTTTGAATTTTAACTTCTCTTTTTTGAGGATGCACATTTACATCCACCAAAGAAATATCCATTCTTATATCAATAACCGCTACAGGATAACGATTGGTCATTAACCTCGTGTGATACCCTTCAACTACCGCATTGGTTAATAGGTAATTTTTTATGGTTCTTCCGTTTAAGTTAATGATAATATCATTTTTTCTAGATTTCGTATAATCTGGGTTCCCCAAGTAAGCAGTAATCTCAATTTGATCTTTATTTAAGGATGTTATTAGAAGGTTATTTGAAGCTTGTCCGCCAAAAACAATTTTAAACAATTCATCATAAGTTTCATTTCCAAATGATTGTCTTAGCGTTTTACCATCATGGGTCACTTTAAAAGCAATCTTAGGGTTTGATAAGATAAACGAATCACAAACTTCCATAATATTGGCCAGTTCGGTTTGTGGGCTTTTTACATACTTTAATCTTGCGGGAACATTATAAAATAAGTCACTAATGATAACCATCGTTCCTTTATTCAGTGCCGCTGGTTTAGCCTCAACAAAACGGCCCCCTTCATATGTAACTTGATTACCATCTAATTCTTCTTTTTTAGATTTAATGGTCATTTTTGAGACACTGGCTATCGCGGGAATGGCTTCGCCTCTAAACCCAAGCGTAAAGATATGCGCTAAGTCATACTCGGTTTTGATTTTACTGGTTGCGTGTCTTTCAAAGCTTTTCTTTAAATCACTTACATCCATGCCAATTCCATTATCGGTAACTTTCATTTCTTTTAAGCCGCTATCAAGTATATCAATATCTATTTTCGTTGCTTGTGCATCAATCGCATTTTCAATGATTTCTTTTAAAGCTGAAGCGGGTCTTGAAACAACCTCACCCGCTGCAATCATATTACTGATGCGTTCATCTAATTTAACAATCATTTTATCCCTACTTTAATTCATCTTGGTATTTCTTTAACAGTAATAACGCTTCAATCGGCGTTAAAGAATCAATATCTAAATCTTTTATTTTATTTGCGACAAAGGCATTGGCTTGATCAACGATTGGTGCTTCTTCATCGTCTTGGAAATTGAACAATGTTAAATCCATTTCTTTTTTCTTATCCACTTCTAGGTGGTCCAATATCATTTGGCTTCGGTTAATTAACGGTTTTGGTAATTTCGCTAAAGCGGCTACGTTTATCCCATAAGATTTATCGGTTGGTCCTTCTTTAATCTTATGCATAAATACCAATGACCCTTTATCGAGTACCGCAGATACATGGATATTTTTTAATCGTTTTAATGAAGCTTCAAGTTGTGTAAGTTCATGATAATGGGTTGAAAACATCATCACTGCCTTCACTTTCTCATGAACATATTCAATAATCCCTTGAGCCAGTGCCATCCCGTCATAAGTGGCTGTACCTCTACCAATCTCATCAAATATCAAAAGTGAGTTTCCTGTTGCGCTTCTTAAGGCTTCATTGGTTTCAGTCATTTCAACCATGAACGTTGACTGACCACTCGTTAAATCGTCTTGGGCTCCGATTCGGGTAAATATCCCATCATATATAGGTAATTTCGCAGTTCTCGCTGGTACAAACGAACCTATTTGTGCCATGACTACTATAATCGCAAACATTCTCATATAAGTAGACTTACCACTCATATTAGGCCCTGTGATGAGTAAAATGCCCCCGTCAATGATTGAAATATCATTTTCAATAAATGGGGTATTGTTAAAATATTCCACCATGGGGTGTCTGCCCGCCTCAATATAGACTTCTTTGTCTTCTCTTAACAGTGGTCTTACATAATGGTTTTCAGTAGCCACAATACTAAATGACAACATCATATCTAAGAACGCTATTTTATCCGCTAGGGCTTGTAAAGAGTTGCTGTAATTGGATACTTTTTCTCTTAGCTCTATGAACAATTCGTATTCTAGTTCAATACTTCTTTCAGATGCATTTAATATTAAAGCTTCTTTTTCTTTTAAGGTTTCATTAATAAAACGTTCAGAATTCACAAGGGTTTGTTTTCTAATATACCCAAATTCATCTTTAACTAAATTAAGATTACTTTTAGTGATTTCAATAAAATACCCAAAAACACGATTAAACCCAACTTTAAGGTTTTTAATACCTGTCTTTTCACGTTCTTCCGCTTCAAACCTAGCAATCCATTTTTTACCATGCTTTTCTGCATCGGATAAACTATCCAGTTCTTCACTATAGCCTTTTTTGAATATACCACCATCTTTAATCACTAAGGGTGGATCATCGGTAATGGCTTTATCCAGCATTTCAAATAATAATGTATGAGGGTTAATCTCAGTCGCATATTTTGATAAGTTTTCACTCTTAAACCCGTTTAGTGCCTCAATAATATGAGGGATTTTACTTAGGGTGAGTTTTAATTGAGCTAAATCTTTTGGACTACTATTTAAACTTGCAATCCTAGAAGTAATCCGCTTTAAATCATAAACGCCTTTAAATGCTTCAATTAAATCTTTACGGTGGATATAATTTTCGTTTAATGCTTGAACGTAATCTAACCGTTCATTAATCAACTTAAGATTCGTCAACGGATTTTCAATTTGGTTTCTTAATAACCTTGACCCCATTGCAGTTTGGTTTTTATCTAACAATTTAAATAGACTATGATCTTTTGGGTGATTAGAACTGGTTAATTCTAACGCTGAAATACTATTTTTATCCAGTTTAAGATGGATTTGATCTTCTAATACTTTGAGTTGTGTAAAGGCATCTAACATTTTATCTTCAATCTTCGATAAATAGCCTAACAACAATCCTACTGATTGTTTTTTCATTCCCGTTAAGTTTTCTAATAATGGGTGATTTATCACTAAATCTTGATGTTTAGAAACAAGAACTAATCCTTTTAAATTCTTTTCAATATGACCTAAATCAGGGGTTAAGATTACTTCTTTTAAATTCAACTTTTCTATTTCCTTATATAATTCATTTTCCCTTAATGGGTTTGATAAATAAATTTCACCGGTAGAAATATCAGCATAACTTAAAGAAAAATATAATCTTTCTTGTGAAATCGCCCCTATATAGTTAGACGTTTTTTTATCTAAGATACCCTCATCAATAATCATCCCTGGGGTAATTAGTTTAACTACTTTGCGTTCTACTAATCCATTACCTGGTTCAGTTACTTGTTCAGCAATTGCGACTTTATACCCTTTATTAATTACTTTTTGAATATATGGCATCACACTATGATAAGGAACCCCACACATTGGAACCCTATCTTCAACACCAGCATCTCTTCCTGTTAGTGCTATTTCTAGTTCTTTAGAGGCCGTTATGGCATCTTCAAAAAAGAGCTCATAAAAATCTCCAAGTCTAAAAAAGACTAAGCTGTCCGCGTAGTCCTTTTTAATTTCAAGATATTGTTCTATCATAGGGGTATATTTTTTGCCCATGATTATCATCCTTTTTTATTCAGAGTCTATAAATGATACTGGAACAGGTTCCAGTTTA
>CAYJBF010000008.1:6851-18475 GCA_964368415.1 uncultured Acholeplasmataceae bacterium
TATCATCCTTTTTTATTCAGAGTCTATAAATGATACTGGAACAGGTTCCAGTTTATTAAGTTTAAATGATACTGGAACAGGTTCCAGTTTATTAAGTTTATGTTTTTTATTATTGATTAATTTTACTTCGTTTTTTTTAATTTGAATAAATTGTTTTTGAGTAACAGTCGTCTTAAAAGGAAATAAGATAATTGGTTCTTTTTCTTCTAAGTCAGCCAAATTGATATCCACTAAATCGTCATGATGATGGTCGTGATCATGATCGTGGTCATGGTCACCATGACATTGACACTCATGGTCTTCATGGCACTTACAGTCATGGTCTTTTGAACATTCACATTCATCCGTATCATTCATATTATAATGATAGTGATAATGTTCATGAACATGTTGAGTTCCTTCTAAAGATATTTCATCTTCATAAGTTTCATGATCAAGTTCTTTCAAGCCTTTTAATTCTTCTTTTAATCTTCTATTTTCAAGTTCTAAATCTACTATTTTCTCTAATAGTTCCGCATCACTACCTAATAATGATTCTTCAAGTGGAGATAATTCTTGAGTTGGTTTTATAACTTCTTCAAGCTCTACTTTTGGTTCAAGAACTTCATCTTTTACTTTTGAATCTTTAGATGATTGAATGGATTCATAAATACCTGGATGTTCAGGAACAAAATAATTCTCTTTGGTTTCTTTGGCATTTTTTATAATGTATTCGATAATCTCTTCTTTTTTCAGTTCAATAGAAGCTTTAACATCATGATCAATCGCATATCTTTGAAGAGGAATTACAGATAACTTATCAATTTTTGCTTCTTCTTCAGGTGTTAATATCTTTCTATCTCTTAGTTCTTGTTTGATAATATCTACAAGTTCTTGTTTTTTAATTCTTCTTGGTACTTTGACACCATATTTTTCGCCAATATCTCTAATTTCAACGGTGGTTGAACTCTTGAACAATACAGGTCTAAATTTATCTACGGTTAAACCATCGATTTCATTTGGATTATCATAAAATAAAGGATTGATAGTTTTGTTAAATCCTGCATAATCAAAAAACGGTTCATATAAATATTTTTCAGCCAGTTCATATAGTTTTATGGTATCTGATTCACTCACTTTTTTTGAAACCATATAAGTAAGTAATTCTAACCATAATTCTGCTAAATAACTTTGAACGAGTTCATCGTTATTAAACAGAGGTAACAAATTAACCAATTGTGTTTCTGAAAAATTATCATACCATCCTAAGCGGTATTGAACTTCATCCGTCAACGACTGTACTACCATTTGATGATTATTCACAACCGGATTTAAGACCGTTCGTAACGCACGGATTCTTAACTCTCTTGGGATCATTAATCCAATTTCATTAAAGAAATCCAACATAACATTTGCGGGTAAATTTACCAGTTTTAGCACAAATTTTCCGATATTAATTTCTTGGTTGTCAATTAAAACAAAACTCGTTTTTGATAACTTTGTCATATCCATCCCTCACTTTAATTAAATAATACACTAAAATCATATTTTTTACAATAAACAATGCGTATAACCACACTATTTACTGTTTTTCCATAAAATGCTGTTTAATCAACATTCACTTGTAAGCCATCTTCAATTATTTCTTTAATTGTTCTTAGTAATTCGTTAATTTCATCTTGCAATTCTAAATAATTATGAATCACTGGGTTGGTTTCAATTAAAGTTCTTTTTTCGTTGTATTCCGCTTCTAGTTTTTCAGCAGCTTGAAGTTTATCAATGTATTTTAATTGAACGATTTGTTGTTGCATATCAAAAAGTTGTCCAACGGCTCTTTTTAAGCTAACATCATCATTTACGATTTTTTCAAGCCTTTGATACTCTATCACCATAGGATCTTCTTTAATTAGTTTAAATAATTCATCTTTGGCTTTCATTTAGTTCACCTATTAAAAACCACGTTCTTGCTTCAGTGATTTTTACTTTAACAATCTTACCAATTAATGATTCATCACCTTTAAAGTTAACCAGTTTGTTATGCTCCGAGTAACCCGCTAAAATAGAATCATCTTTCTTAGAAAATCCATCAACTAAAACCTCTACAGTTTGATTTAAGAATCTTTGAGTCCCTCTTAAATAACCCGCATTAACTACTGCGTTTAATCTTTGGAGACGGTCTTTTTGTTCACTTTCAGTAATATTGTTTTCAAAAGAAGCTGCAGGGGTACCACTTCTTGGTGAGAAGATAAACGTATAAGCCCCTTCAAAATCGACTTCATTAACTAAATCTAAAGTTAATTGGAAGTCTTCTTCTGTTTCAGTTGGAAAACCAACAATAATATCAGTGGTTAAACTAATCCCGGGTCTAGCTTCTTTTAAAGCATTAATTACTTCAATATAACGTTCTTTTGTATAATGGCGGTTCATTTTCTTTAAAACACTATTTGAACCACTTTGTACAGGTAAATGTAAATGAGGCATAACATGTTTAGAATTTCTATAAGCCTCAACTGTTTTATAGTCTAAATCTCTTGGGTGTGAGGTTGTAAAGCGGATTCTTGGTAAACCTGTTTTATCTAAGTCCATCAACAAATCACCAAACGTATAATCTATGTCTTTAAAGTCTTTACCATAAGCATTAACATTTTGTCCCAGTAAAGTGACTTCTTGATACCCTTTATCAGCAAGTTCTTGAACTTCTTTAATAATCTCATCTTTATTTCTAGAACGTTCTTTACCTCTCGTATAAGGAACGATACAGTAGGTACAAAACTCATCACAACCAAACATAATATTAACCCATGCTTTATATTGGTGCGCCCTAACTTTAGGTAGGTTTTCTACAATGGATCCTTCATACGAGTAAACCTCAATAACACGTTCTTTATCAAACATAGCGCTTTTTATATAGTAAGGTAATTTATGAATATTATGCGTCCCAAAAACAATATCCACATAGGGATAACTCTTTAATATTTTTGAAACAACCTCTTCTTCTTGAGCCATACATCCACATAATCCAATTAACAAATCTGGATTTTGCTTTTTAAAGCTCTTAAGGCGGCCCAATTCCCCCCAAATTCTATCTTCAGCGTTTTCACGAATCGCACACGTGTTTAATAAAATAACATCACTATTTGATTCTTCATCCGCTTGTTTATAACCCATTTTTTCAAAGATACCCGCCATGATTTCGCTATCAGCTTCATTACCTTGACAGCCATAAGTTTGAATACGGTATGTTTTACCATGACCAATACCTTCAAATTCATTTTCTAACTCAAATTCCAAATAATCCGCGTCACCTTTACGTTTACGCGCTTCCTTTAAGTTAGGTTTAAAATATTTTTCTATATCTATCTTTTTGTTCATTATATTCACCTAATTTAGTATACAATAAAATAATACTTCATTCAAACAAAAAGGGCATGATGCCCTATTTTTCTTCGATATGAATTCGTTTAATACTGTTAAAGTTTAAATCTACTAAAACTGCGTTTAATTGTCTAAAACCAGTTTCAACTTCATTTGGAATGGTATAACCATTTAAAAACCGGTTAATGACAATTTCTTTTTTTACACCGATAATACCATTTAATGGCCCTGTCATTCCGACATCAGTAATGTACAAAGTTCCTTTAGGTAAGACCCTTTCATCGGCCGTAGGGATATGCGTATGAGTTCCAACTATAACTGAGGCAATTCCGTCCAAATAGTGCCCGAAAGCAATTTTTTCACTGGTAGCTTCAGCATGAAAATCAATAAATGAATAATCAGGTTTAACGGTTTCAATTAACCGTTTGGCTAACGTAAACGGATTTTCAAGGTTCGCATCCATAAAGGTTCTCCCAAGCAGGTTAATAACCATGACTGTTTTACCATTATAGTTAATCAAATCATATTGTTTACCTGGTGCTTCATTATAATTTGCAGGTCTACAAATATGGGCATTATCAATATATTCGACTAATGATTTTTGACCCCAAACATGGTTACCCATGGTAATGGTGCTTACCCCCATTTCCATGAGTTCTTTATAATATTTATCTGTTATACCTCTACCATTATTAGCACTATTTTCAGCATTTACAATGATTAAGTTGGGTTTATGGGTATCTTTTAGAGCTGGCAGATTTTCTTTTAAATACTCTCTTCCTGCCTCGCCATAAACATCTCCAATAAATAGAATTCTCATATTCACCTCATAATATCATTAAAGGGGCAAACGCCCCTTTAATATTATTTTGCAACGTCAGTCGCTCTTGTTTCTCTAACCACCGTAACTTTAATAGTTCCAGGGTATTGTAAGTTTGCTTCAATTTGTTCTTTAATTTCACGTGCAATCTTAAAAGTCATCTTATCATCAACCTTATCAGGTTCAACAATAACTCTAATTTCACGACCCGCTTGAATGGCATATGAACGTTCAACACCTTCAACGGCATTACTGATTTGTTCTAACGCTTCTAAACGTTTAATGTAGTTATCCATAGATTCACTTCTTGCGCCAGGTCTAGCCGCACTTAGTGCATCTGCAGCAGCAACTAATACAGCAATAATACTGTGTGCTTCTGTATCACCGTGGTGCGAAGCAATCGCATCAATAACCTCTTTTGGCTCTTTGTATCTTGATACAATATTTACCCCAATCTCAACATGAGATCCTTCAACTTCGTGGTCAACTGCTTTTCCAATGTCATGAAGTAAACCCGCACGTTTTGCGATAACTTCATTCTCACCAATTTCTGCAGCTAATTTACCTGCTAAAAAGGCTGTTTCAATCGAGTGCTTAAGTACGTTTTGTCCGTAGCTTGTTCTAAAATATAGTTTCCCTAATAATTTAATTAGGTCTGGGTGCATTCTACCAACACCCGTTTCAAATACGGCATTTTCACCAGATTCACGAATAAATGTTTCAACCTCAGCTTGAGATCGTATAATCACTTCTTCAATTCTGCCTGGATGAATTCTTCCGTCTTCAACTAAGCTTGCTAATGCACGTTTAGCAACTTCTCTTCTAACTGGATCAAATCCAGAAAGTACGACTGCTTCAGGGGTATCATCAATAATTAAATCTACACCTGTTAAAGCTTCAAATGTTCGAATGTTTCTACCTTCACGGCCAATAATACGTCCTTTCATCTCTTCACTTGGAAGGGATACAACGCTTACCGTACGTTCAGTAGTGGTTTCGCTTGCATATTTTTGAATCGCTAATGTTAATAATTGTTTCGCTCGTTGATCTACTTCTAATTTTGCTTGTTCTTCTTGTTCTTTAATGTATAAATTAATTTCATCTGCCATATCAATACGAACTCGGTCCATAATTATCTTTTGGGCCTCTTCTACTGTTATACCAGAGATTTCCATTAATTTATCTTCTTGTTGTTTTAAAATCTCTTCCACTTTGCTATTTAATTTATCAATTTCAATTTTTTTCTCATCCAATTTAATTTCTTTGGTAGCCATGTGTTCTTCACGCTTGTCTAAATTGGCCGATCTTTTGTTTAACATGTCCTCCCTGTTACTGACTTTTGTTTCTAAATCCATAACAGCTTGTCTTCGTTCTTTTACATCTTTATCAAAATCACGTCTTAAGTTAAAAATTTCTTGTCTGGCTTCAAGGATGCTTTCTTTTTTAGATCTTTCTGCTTCCTTTTTGCCTTCTTCAATAATGTTTTGTGCTTCTTGTCTGCTATTCTCTAATGATTTTTCATGGTGTTTAACACGTAAAAAATAACCAATAAAAGTTCCAACAACTAACGCTAGCAAAATGGAGATTAATAATACTATTTCTAGTGGACTCATATTATCCCTCCATTATTTAATTTTTTTTATTTTGTATGAGCGTAACAAATAATTTTTCAAATTAATAATCAAAAATACTTTACATTTTAATTCTATGATTTATTATAACATTTTTTTCCGGAGATAGTCAATTTATGTTTAGTCTCTTTTATTTTGGGTAATTATCATGTATAATGATTGATATTGGAGGGATATTATGGCAAACAAAAAACAACAAAAGAAACTTTCTTTTTTTATGAGACACCGCTTATTAAGTATCATGCTTATATTATTTTTACTTGTTTTACCACTTGTTTTTATTCCAAGTGTATATATTTATAAACTTTCAAGCAAAAACCCTGTTTTATTTGAAACAAAAGGCATTAAACTTACAAACCCTGAAGATTCAATGTTTAATACCGAGTTTATTTTATCGGAAATTAAAATGCCTAACAGTGAAAACTTAAAAGGGGCTTATGTTTTTAAGTATAAACTAAACCCTAAAGAAACTGTAAACTCTATTACCAACGTTAAATATCAATTTCAACTTTCTGTGATTTGGGATGATTACACGACCTATTCACCCGAGGGGCTGACCTCACTACCAACCACTGCATACGGAACTACTTCTTTGGAGTTCAATTATGATATGGAGAAGTTTATACTTCCATTTATTAACGCAGATGGCCCTAATTTGTACATTAAGATTACATATGATGAAGTCTTAAAAGACCTTGGTACGACTAAATCCCATACAGTTTATATGAAATTATCTTATGATGATTCCTCAACCAAAGTAACACTTCAATAATAAAGAATAATCTAAAGAAAATCACACACAGAAAACTTACTTATTGTCTGTGTGTTTTTTATGATTTAATCGTGATTATAAGTTCACTTACTTAGTGTTATTACAGATGGTACTGGAATTATTATTCAACCTTAATACTTAAAACAAATTATTATCGTCATTAAGATGAAAAAAGGTATTTGGAACACTCCAAATACCTTTTTTAACGTCTTAAGATAAATCGTAACGTTTTCTAATTAAACCTTCTATCTTATCTTTAATCTCAATGTTGTTATCTAAGAAAGTTTTAGCATTCTCACGGCCTTGACCAATCTTCTCGCCTTCGTAAGCATACCATGCACCACTCTTTTGAATAATATCTAGTTCACTGGCGATATCAACTATTTCACCTGTTTTAGAAATACCTTGACCGAAAACTAAATCCACTGATGCAGACTTAAATGGTGGAGCCACTTTATTTTTAACGACTTTACAGTTTGCTTTTGCTCCATACATTTCTGTTCCAGTTTTCAAAGCTTCACCACGTCTAATTTCTAATCTAATAGAGGCATAGAATTTTAATGCTCTACCACCTGATGTAGTCTCTGGGTTCCCAAATATAATTCCTACTTTTTCTCTAATTTGGTTAATAAAAATACAAATCGTATTGGTTTTACTAATAATACCCGAAAGCTTACGCATTGCTTGGCTCATTAATCGTGCTTGAAGACCTATATGGGAATCACCCATTTCACCACTAATTTCTGCTTCTGGAACTAAGGCAGCTACTGAGTCAACGACCACAATGCCAACAGCACCACTTCTAATTAAAGCTTCAGTAATCTCTAAAGCTTGTTCACCGGTGTCTGGTTGGCTTAGTAAGAGGTTATCTACATCGACGCCAAGGTTACTTGCATATTTTGGATCAAGCGCATGCTCCGCATCAATAAACGCTGCGGTGCCACCTGCTTTTTGAATTTCCGCAATCGCATGTAGAGCAAACGTAGTCTTACCTGATGATTCCGGTCCATAAATCTCAATGATTCTTCCCTTTGGATAGCCCCCTATCCCAAGTGCGATATCTAATGCGAGTGAGCCAGATGAAGAAATCTCAATATTTCGGTCCGCTTTATCGCCTAGTTTCATAATTGAACCTTTGCCAAATTGCTTTTCAATTTGTTTTAATGTACTTTGTAATGCATCATTTTTTTTATTGTCCATACTAGACCTCCTAATCTATAATACATTTAACTAATTATTTTTTACTTTAATCTTCATTTAAAACTGCTCTATTTTGATATAAATAGTCTAAACCACTAAGTAAAGTTAATAAGACTGAGATATAAAATAGGATGTCTGTTAAATAATGACCATTACTACCTAAAACGCTATCTAACCCAAAACGGTTAAATAGTATTAATACTAATGTTGGCATGGTTACAATTGTTTTAATTTTACCAAACCAGCTTGCCGCAATAACTACTTGCTTATTCGCAGCGAGCATTCTAACAGCACTGACTAATAGTTCTCTAAATATTACAATTAGAACTAAAATCCACCAAAATGAAACAGACTCTGTTCTAAAAATAGCAATATAGACCATAGCAGTAATTACTAAAAGTTTATCCGCAATAGGATCTAAAAACTTACCTAGGGTAGTAATTTCATTTCTTTTTCTAGCTAAATACCCATCTAACCAGTCGGTCATTGAGCCTAGGGTAAACAATATCCCAAATAATAATTCAGCTAAGGATAAATTAAAGATGGTTGTTGTGTCTCTTAAGACTGGAATGAAGAGCACAATCATCATGATTGGAATGACGAGCATTCTTGAAATTGTTAGTTTGTTTGAGATTGTCATGGTTAAACTCACTTTCTTTTTTTATTAATTCAATTTTTTTCTTGCAAAATACTACTAGTTTTGTTATAATCAAATACGGTTAATCTCAGGAGGTGAGAAAATGGCTAACATTAAACAACAAATCAAACGCAACAAGACCAATGAAAAGCGCCGTTTACTAAATCAAAGTTTTAAATCTTCGACTAAAACAGCAGTTAAAGCAGTTCATAAAGCTGTTGAGTTAAAGGATAAGAATGCTGCAGTAACCGCTCTTAACTTTGCAAATAAGAAATTAGACAAAGGTCAAGCTAAAGGCATTTATCACCGTAACTTCGTTGCAAACCACAAGTCAGAATTATCAAAACTAGTTAACTCTATCTAAATCACATCTTCGGATGTGTTTTTTTTATCTTTTTTCTAGTTCTAAGCGGTTCCCATATTGAGGTACATAAGAAACATGAGGCGCTTTATATTTAGAAGGCCCATATTTAGGATTATACCCAATCACATTAATATATTTATCAATGGTATCTCTTTCAGCAATCATTTTCGTTAACGCAATGACGGTGGCTTTAACGTCATCTAAGGCTCTATGGGTGTTTGGTACTTCAACTTGATATTTCGCCACAGCACTCTCTAAGCGGTGTGGGAATGGGTGTCTATCTTTATAGACTGCCATTACGTCTAAAACATCATTTGTGATATATAGATTTTGCTCATTTAAATGCTTACGGTATAAAAATGTTAAAAAAGCATAGTCGAAACTTAAATTATAGGCGACCAGTAAGGCACCTTTTTTATGTAATAATTTAAATCTGTTAAATGCTTCTTCTTCACTAATACCTTCACGGTCTAAGAGTGCGTCGGTAATCCCTGTTATTTCGACAATTTTATCATCTAATTTAAAATCTTGTTTAATGAGCACATTTAACTCTTCTTCAACTTTATAAAACTTACCTTCTTTTTTAAGTAAGAGTGCCCCGATTTCAATAATCTTGTCAAATTGAGGATTTAAACCCGATGTCTCAAAGTCAAAGGCTAAGATATATTCATATTTTTCGTTTAACATATTAACCCCCTAATAGCCATAACTCTAATCCTAATTTAGGGTCTATTTCCCCACTTTTAATCTTATAGTCTAAATCGGCTAATGTATCATAATATTTTTTTAGTTCAGGCATCGCCAAACTATTTGCGTTTTTTATCATGTAATAAGCTCTACCTTTAGAAACATTAAAGTAGTCCATGATACTTTTCTCATTATAACCTTGTCCAATTAAATGCTTGGTTGTAATAATTTCTTTTACTTTATAAGATATATTCAACACCAAGTTTACTGGTGATTCATTTTTGGTTAGTAAATCATAATAAATTTCTAACGATTTTCTTTTGTTTTTGGCGATAATCGCATTCGATAATTCAAAGATATTGTCTTCTAGATTTCTAGGAACCAATAAGTTCACATCTTTTAAAGTAATTTTTCTGTCATCATAAGCGAACAGTTTCAATTTTTCTAGTTCATTATATAAACTATTAAAATCATAATTGACTCGGTCGATTAATTCTTTGATTGCATCATCACTTATTTGGTACTTTAACTCACTAAAATAGTTTTTAATATAGGGATGAAAATCTTTCTCAGCCATTTTATCAACCACTTCAAAACGAACATATTTTTTAGCTTCTTTACTGATTAGGTAGTTCGTATCCACATCTTTATTAAGTAGAAATATCAAGGTTGTATCATCTTTAGGATCTTGAAAATACCTAATTAAACTTTGTAAGTTTTCGCCCCTGTCCTCATAAAAAAACCAAGCGTTTTTAACCTTGATTACTTTATTATCAGAAAGCAGACTAATGGTTGTTATTTCCTCTAAAAATTCGTATAACTCTTGTTCTTCCAAGTCATACGTTAAGACGTTAAACGCTTCAACTTTTAGTTTTTTAACTAGTTGGTCAACTTCGTTTTTAAGTAAAAACTCATCTTCACCAACAAAAGCGTAAATGTAATCTTTCATGCTACACCACCTAACCTATATTATACTACAAACAGCGATTTTTTGTATATTAAAAACTATCCCAAATCCGATTATATCGTTTAATAATGATTGTGTTTTTGGTACTAGTTAATAAGATTTCAATATTACGTGACTCTAGCCTTATTAAAACTTCATTGCTTGGATGGCCATAATAATTGTGTTTCCCCACACTAATTACCGCTTGTTTGGGATTAACATACTTTAAAAAATCATTATGAGTTGAAGAATTTGACCCATGATGACTAATATGTAAAATATCACATTCTAGTTGGTGTCGATAATGTTCAACTAAATCTTTTTCTACTTTATTAGAAATATCTCCAGTAAATAAAACCGTTTGATTGGCTAAGGTTATCTTTAAAACCAATGAATTGTCATTATTATTTTTATAGTTTTTAAGAGGACCTAGTATTTCTATTAGAATGTTTCCACAGGATATTATCTCTTTAGAAATTCTTTTTAAGTGATATGGCTTTAATTCATTAATATAGTTTGAGTTATCATAAGGATTTGAATATATATTTTGTACCCGATGATTTTTAACTACTTTTAACGCCTCACTACTATGATCATAATCGCCATGTGTAATAAAAAAATAATCTATTTTAATATCGCCTAAACTTTCAATAAAATCACTGGTACCTGTATGACTATCAATTAAAATATTACATGAATCAAAAGACCCTTTAATGAATGTTGAATCGCCTTGTGATACATCAAGAAAGTAAATGGTGTCACTTAAATCCAGATTTGGATATAAGTAAATTCCAAATATAAGCCCAATCAAAATAAGTCCTCTTTTTAAATATGTTTTTGTGTTTTCGCTCAATAATACATAAATGAATAGAAGTGTGTATATCACTAAAACAGCTAAACTTACATATGGCATCTTTATTTTAAGTGAACTAGAACTTTCTAAAATGATTATGTTAAATCCTTTCAACAACTTATTTATTAAAGGATTTAACGGATTTAATAGCGACAAACCAACCAGTGGCATTATAAGATAAGGAAAAAGGATTGTATAAATCACGCCTACAAATAATCCTTTTAAGTAGATGCCGCCATTTAAATTTGATACCACCAACAAGCATGAAAAATAACTCATAACTTGTATACTGATAATCCCTTTCAAACCTTTAATAGTTTGCATCATAATAATAAAGAAAGTTACTAAAAAAGATAAGAT
>CAYJBF010000009.1:0-18062 GCA_964368415.1 uncultured Acholeplasmataceae bacterium
AATCGGAAGAACCCCTAGATTATTAAACTCTGATACCAATACACTATTATCATAGTTATTTTTAGTAATGTCTGTATAAATTGATTTATCTAATGTTTCTTTATGAATATGATTTTGAACATCATATAACCCTAACATGATTGAATCATATTCACAGTAAGCGCCATCATCTTGCCACTGGGTGAAACAGATTTCTTCAATTCCCAATTTTAAGGAGACGTCTACATGGACAAAAGCGGTTGAATCTGTCTTTTTCTTATCATAAGTTAGTTTAGTCCATACCCAAGTACCTGATGCGAAAATTACTTTTCTGTTGGTATCTAAATGTTTTTGAACCATAGCTTCAACAAGTTCTGAATTACTATTATAATAGTCCCAATAAACTAAACCGACATTACTTGGAACTCTATCCATATAGTCTTTATCTAAAACGATATTTAAATCATAATAAGATTCTGTTTTAGATCCCATTCTAAAGAACATATCACTCCAAATATAAACATCTTTATACCCATGATTTAAGCAAATCTCATTGACTTTAATTAAATGGTCCATGAAGATTTCTTTTTGTGGAACAAATCCGTTTTCTTTGTAAAAATTACCAAACCCTAATCCAAATGTTTCATCCATCCCCACATGAATTTTATCGGTTTTGAAAATGTTTCTCATCGTTTTAACCATTAAATCAATCAGTTCATAAACATCATTTGAGCCAGCTTTTAACACATCAGCAGTATCTTTATATTTACGGTGTGAAAACCATCTTAAAAATGATTTTAAGTGCCCTAGCGTTTGAATACAAGGAATTAAAATAACCCCAAGTTTTTCAGCAAATGCGACTAATTCTTTTAGTTCAGCTTCAGTATATCTACCTCTCATATAACCAAACTTAGGCACTTCTTTAATCTCATAAGTATCTTCCATGTATAACCAAATTTCATCATAACCTAAGAGGGCATGTTTTAAGATAATCTCTTTAAAATAACTTACTTGAAACACCTGGTTTCTTGATAAATCAATCATGGTCGATGTATGTTTAAAGGGATTATTTGATTTTTTGATACCTTTAGATTCATTCATTAAAAATAAGAGGCCATCAGGTATATTTTTAATAATTAACTGTCCGTCTACTACTTCTGTTTTTTCACCTAAACTAACCTTTTTATATGGATTATCGATCTTATACCCATATAGTTTTGTTAATCCTAAAGCTGTTGTTAACATATTTTTCTCCTTTTTTTCGCTTTATTAATTGTATTTTCAGTATTTAGTTCTTATAATAATACTGTAAACCTATTATCATTATACATTAAAAATATGAATTTTTTACAACTTGGAGGAAATATGAAACTTTTAGAAAACATTAACATAGTCTTAGAAAAAAAAGTGATTTTCGGTGATATTTATGTTTTAGACGGTAAAATTGCGAAAATAGTCGAACACGGTCCACAAAAAGTTGGGTTCCCTATTTTAACACCTGGATTTATAGATGTCCATATTCATGGTAGTGCATCGTTTGATGCGATGGACGGTGAATATCACACAAACCATCAAATGGCTTTATCACTAGTCAAAGAAGGGACTACGTCTTATTTACCGACGACTATGACCCAATCAGATGAATTAATCACTAAAGCCTTAAAAGGAATTAAAGATTATTATGATAATCAAGATCCAAACGCAGCTAAAGTATTAGGCATTCACTTAGAAGGCCCTTATTTAAATCAAAAATTTTCAGGGGCTCAACCAACATTACATATTAGACCATTCAATTTAGATGAATTTAAACATTGGAATAAAGTATCTGGTAATCTGATTAAAAAGATTTCTATCGCTCCAGAATTTAAAGAAAATTTAAATGCTATAGCTTATCTAAAAGACAACGGGGTTGTTGTATCAGCAGCGCATACAAACGCAAATTATGATGATATGAATAACGCCATTAAAGAAGGCTTAACCAGTCTAACGCACACTTTTAACGCCATGACTGGTCTACACCACCGTGATATAGGCGTTGTTGGAGCTGGTTTACTTCATAATACATTGTCGTGCGAACTAATTTTTGATAAAATTCACGTCAGTGTTCCTGCCTCAAAGATTCTACTTAAAAATAAAACTTTCAAAAATGTTGTTTTAGTTACAGATTCTATGCGTAACAAAGGGATGCCTGATGGGATTAGTGAATTAGGTGGACAAACGGTTTATATTAAAAATAATGAGGCCAGATTAGAAAATGGTTCATTAGCTGGTTCTATCTTAAAGATGATTGATGCCTATAAAAATGCCATTAATGATTTAGGGGTTAACTTAGTTAAAGCCGCTCATATGACAAGCCTTAATGCTGCAAGACAACTAAAAGTCGATGATAAACTCGGAAGCATTCAAGTTGGTAAATTTGCAGACTTAGTCTTATTAGACAAAAACCTCAATATCTTAAAAACTTATGTAAACGGAAAAGTCGTTTACGAAGCATAATTTCATCAAGTTTAATTTAAAAGGGACCCTAAAGTCTATTGAAAATAAAAATTTTCAATTCTTTAGGGTCCCTTGTTTATTATCTATGGGTTGCTGCAAAGAATACAGCAATTGTTCCTGGGCCTGAATGGGCACCAATAACTGGTCCAATATAATGAACCACTTTCACATCTAAACCTAAACCAAGTTCTAAAATCTTTTCTTTGGTTTTTAGAGCTGTTTCCTCATCATCCGCATGAGAAATAAAGACAACATTAGAAATAGATGTATCTACCGTTTCTTTAACTTTATCGACTAAACTTTGAATGGCTTTCTTACGTCCCATCACTTTAAGTCTTGGGATTAACTTCCCTTCGTTGTCTACGTGAAGTACGGGTTTAATTGAAAGCATTGATCCTACAATAGCACTCGCTCCTGATACTCTTCCACCACGTTTTAAGAACATTAAATCATCCACTGTAAACCAGTGTGCAATATGCAGTTTTAATTCTTCTACATAGTGATATACTTCATCAATCGTTTTACCGGCTTGTTTTTGTAAAGCGGCTAAATATACAATTAAACCTTCGCCCAGTGATGCGGCTTTTGTATCCACTAATAAAACTTTATGTTTTTTCCCACTCATTGCTTCTACAGCAAGTCTTGCAGAATTATAAGACCCTGATAGTGCACTAGAAAACGATAAGATTAATACATCATTACCTCTATGAAATTCTTCTTGAATGATTTCTTCATAATCAACTGTATTAAGTTGTGAAGTGGTTGCCATCTCACCATTTCTTAAACGTTGATAAAAATCTTTCACAGGCAGATTGTGGTAATCTAAGTAATTTGGAAAAATTTCGTTATTAATTACAAACTTTAAAGGTGCAACCCTTAACTGAAACTGATCAACAATTTCTTGAGGTAAATCTGAGCTTGAATTTATTAATATTGTGTATGCCATAAAAATCTCCCTTCATGAGCTGAATATAACTTACATTATACAAGACAAAGACTTAATTACAAAAATTATGGTTTTTTTCCTTTTTTTATCGTTTATCTGATGTATAAAATATAGCGATTGTGCCGGGACCACCATGAGAACCAATGACTGTTCCCATCATATGAAGCTTAGGTTTAACATGAAGTTTTTCTTCAATCATGAACGCTACTTTTTCTGCCTCATCGAAACAATCGGCATGTGAAATTAAAATATCTGGATTATAAATACCCGTATAAGTTTTCACGACATGATCAACTAACTGATTGATACTCTTTTTTCTACCCAATACTTTGTTTTTAGGTTGTAAAAGTCCATTATCATCAGCGGTAATAATTGGTTTAATTTTTAAAGCTGTACCTAACCAATAGGAAAACTTCCCAATTCTTCCACCTAAGGCTAAATGGGTTAAATCTTCAAGGGTGAAGACATGAACCACATGCATCTTAAATTGATTTAAATGCGTTTCGTTCTCAAAAATAGTTTTTCCGGATTCTTGCATTTTAATCGCTTCCATCACGATTAAGCCTTCACCTAACGAACCACCTAATGAGTCAACTAAGACAATATTACTACCTGGGTAATCATTTAGGACAATTTCTCTTGCGAGTCTTGCGCTATTATTGGTCCCTGATAACCCACTGGATAGTGTAATCATCAATACATCTTTGCCACTATCTAAAATCTTTTTATAAACGGTTATAAATTGATCAACGTTTACTTGAGTTGTTTTGGAGGCTGCCCCACTTCTTAATTGTTGGTAAAAATCAACCGTACTCAGTGAAGTAAAGGCTAAATCATTCACATATTCTTTGCCTTTTAAATTAAACTTCAAACTAACAACTTCAAGGTTTTTTTCCTTTGCGTACTCAGCGGGTAAATCGCAAGCTGAGTCTGTTACAATTACATACTCTTTCATTTTCTTACACTCCTTGATTAAAGCGATGTTTATTTCAAGAATGCTTCTTTCATGTTTGGATTAAATTGATTATTACGAATCATTTCTAATTCTACTTTATAAGGTGCATTCTCTTCGATATATGGTGTTTCTAAGATCTTTGGTATTTCAGTAAAATCAGGGTGGTAGACGACTTCCATTAATGCATCAAAACCAATTTCACCAAACCCAATGTTTTCATGTCTATCTTTTCTAGCCCCTCTAATATTTTTAGAGTCATTGATATGAAAAACACTAATATATTTCTTGCCGATTACACGGTCAAATTCATCTATTACACTTTGAAAATTGTGTTTTACATCATAACCACTATCATGGGTATGACATGTGTCAAAACAAACACTAATTCTAGACTTGTCATGAATTAAATCAATAATTTGTTTTAACTCTTCAAATGTTCGGCCAATTTCATTACCTTTTCCAGCCATCGTTTCTAAAGCGATTCTAACTGGTTTATCTTTGGTATTTTCGATAACTTTATTTAGGCCTTCTGCAATCCAGCTAATGCCTTGTTCAACGGTTGAGGCTACGGCACTGCCCGGGTGTAATACGATTTGAGTGGCATGCATTCTATGGCTTCGCTCAATTTCACTTGTTAAAAACTCTACCGCAAATTCACGCTTTTCTAAACTTGGATTTGCTAAGTTCATCACATAAGGTGCATGCACCACAATGTGATTGGTATCAAGATTATTTTCTTTCATCAAGGCTAATGCTTCATCAATTTTTAATAAATCTGTATCTTTTCTTCTTGTATTTTGTGGGGCACCAGTATATATCATGAGTGCATTAGCTTTATAACTTAATGCCTCTTCGATACTCCCTAAGAAGTTGTTTGGGTCTTTCATAGAAACATGAGATCCTATAAACATTACTTCTTCACTCCTTTATTTTTTCTCATTTCAGCTAACATTTTTTTAGTTCTTACATCTGTTAGAGCTTTTTTAACTTCCCTTTTATTTTTCTTTTTATAATTTGGTTTAACTCTAGCCGGTTTTTTAATTTTACGGATAGCACTAACTTCTTGTTCAGTTAAAGTTTTTATCTTTGTCTCTTGCTTAACAAGTTCATTCCCTTTAATAGTGTATTTTTCAAACTCTATTCCAAGGTTTTGAATTGAACTTAATTTTCTAGAGTACTTATCTTCATAAAATGTATAAACAATGCCTTCTCTACCCATTCTGCCTGTTCTACCACTTCTGTGGATATAAAACTCTGTCTTATAAGGTAAGTCATAGTTAATAATATGGCTAATCCCTTCGAAGTCTAGTCCTCTAGATGCGATGTCGCTACAAACCACATATTGGTATCTTAGTTGTTTAATCGAATCAATAATGTTTTTTCTTTGTCTGATTGGTATTTTAGAAGTAAGTTTAACTGCGTTATACCCTTCTAATAAAATTTTATCAAAAAGTGGATCAATATCCTCATTTTTTGATACAAAGATAAAACATAAGTAAGGATTAATCATCTTTAGTAACTTAAATAATTTTACATCTTTATCGCTACTCCCCATAATTAGGGCATGTTCAATTTTTAATTCAACGGAATTGCTTAAATCTAATAATTCGGCTTTCCCAAAATATTTATTAATCCAACTAACAATGTTTTTAGGCATGGTTGCGCTAAAGACATAGGCTAATCCTTTGATTTTTGAGGTTACTGGATCCATTTGGCTAACAAAGTCATAATCAAATAACATGTCTGCCTCATCAATTATTAAATAAGAAGCTGTATGTGTCTTTAAAACATTTTCTTTAACCACCATGTCTAATAATCTACCTGGGGTAGAAATTATAACTTGAGGTTGTTTAAATGCTAGAGATTGAATGGTTCGGTTTCTATCGTCCCTAGTCGTTAAGGCTTTATGTGTTATTTCACTATTCATACCTTTTAACATATAACTAACTTGCATGACAAGTTCGTTGGTTGGAACAATAATTACAGCTTGCACTTCATCTTTATTTACGTCAATCTTTTCAACCAACGGAATTAAATAGGCATGAGTTTTACCTGTGCCTGTTGGGGATAGAATAATCCCAGAAAGACCAGCATTAAACAGCCCATAAGTTTTTTCTTGAACCAATGTTGGTTTATCAAATCCGATTGATTGAATTTTATTTATCAAATTTATATTAATATTAATCACCTCTTGTATTATACAAGATTTATATTTATTTTCCTAATCATTTGGCTAATCTTTTTAATAGTGTATAATACTTTTAGGTGATATAAATGATTGTAAACGATTTGCGTCCTAGAGGTTATTGCCACGGGGTGGCAAGAGCCCTATCTATCGTTAAAAAAGCGATAACTGATGAAAATGTTGTTAAACCTATTTATATTTTAGGTTTAATTGTTCATAATAAGAAGATTAAAGAAGCGTTTGATTACTACGGTGTTGTTTCCTTAGAACAGGCTGGAAAAACTAGAGTAGAACTCGCTCATGAGGTTACAAATGGGACGGTTATTTTAACTGCCCATGGGGTTTCACCAGAAGTAAAAACCATTTTAACTCAAAAAAATGTTCCCTTTATTGATGCGACTTGTAAAGACGTTTATCAAGTTCATAACCACATAAAAGAACATTTAAAAACCCATGAAGTAATCTATATTGGTAAAAAAAACCACCCTGAAGTTGAAGGCGCGCTTGGGATTAGTAAGGAAATAGCACTCATTAGTAATCTTGATGACGCTAATAACTATCAAAAACGTTCCAATAAACCCATCTATATAACCAATCAAACCACATTATCTGTGTTTGATGTTGCTTTTATGGTTGAAGCGATTCATGATAAATTTCAAGATGTTAAGTTTGACCAAGACATCTGTGCGGCAACCCTAAACCGTCAAAAAGCGGTGATTCAACAAGTTGAGGCAGATTTATTAATTGTGGTTGGTGATAACTTATCGTCTAACTCCAATAAGTTAAAATATGTGAGTGAAGTTCAAACCAACACAAAAGCTAAATTAATTGAAACCCTTGATGATTTAAACATAGAATGGTTAAAAGACATTAAAAGTGTTAATGTTACAAGTGGTGCATCAACACCAACTGCGGTAACCAATGAAGTAATAAATTTCTTAAAACAATTTGATTATAATAAAAAGGAAACGTGGGACCACGTTTCCAAATTAACACATTTAGATATTTTATCTTAAGAACCTGTAATGGGTTCTTTTTTTATGCTTCTGCTTGCGCTATGATACCTGCTGGGGTTCTTCTCATTAATAAAATGACCGGTAATGTTCCAAAGGCAATATTGAAAACATAAATAATGATGATTGCGATGATGGATGTAGGTAAGGTTGATGTTACCATATTTAAAGATTGGAAGACATCCATACGAGACATATAAATGGTGGTTGCAATAAAGCCTATTACGGTGGATACTGTTGTTAAAACAAATACTTCTACCGCAAATATTTTTACAATTTCAAAACGTCTAATACCTAAAGCTCGATACACTTTAATCTCATCAATCCTTGAGAATAGATTGGATCTAATAATAAAGAATAAACTTAACCACGTTAACCCTGCGGCAACTAATATTACAGTAAATATCGTTTGATAAACTGTTCTTAAGGAATTATCTAACATTTCTTTTTGTTCGACATACGTCCAAGAAGCTTTAATATCCGGATTATCTTCATCATCACCAACGAAATACTTATAAGCCAGTTCTGGTGTCGTTGAATAAACAACTCTACTTCCAGTTAATTTATTATAATGATCAAGTTTTTCTTCATAAGTTAAGACTTTATAAGTATTATAGTTAAAATCATTTTTATTATATAAGTTGTTGATATAATCGGCTTTCCTCATTGTAATATACATGTAGTTATGATTGGTTATGCCAACGACAGTCAATTCTATATCATTGAACGTAAATTTTTCTCCAATAATATCTTTTTCCTTATAACCAATGGCAATGTAGAAGGTATTATTAATTAATTGTTTAACCGTGTACATGTCTAATAAGATTTCACCACTATTTTCTTCATTAATTTCCCTTCCATAGATGATATTGGCTTTTCTTAGACCACTAAATACAAGATTACTGGAAGCCACAGGTATTTCATTTCCCCAACTTTGGCTATAAATGTTTTGATCGAAAACCGCACCTGAATATTGTAAGGTTATATCATACTCTGGTAATAAATCTTTAAAGCCTGGTGCTAAAGTAACATCTTTAGACTCAAACCCATTAAGAAATACTGATATTTCTTCTGCAGGATTGCTTAATTGCGTATTTCTTTCATCGGTTGCGATAACAAGTAGTGATGTCATGACCGCAATTAGTGCACCAGCGAATAAAAATCCAATGATTAAAAATCTTCGTCTTCTAGAAAAATTAATTAATTGATTAAACGCTAAAACAAGCGCACGCTTAAAAGGAATAAAGGCGCGGTATTTCTTATGTTTAGGTTCTTCATAATACTTATCGTAATCAAACTCTAACTTCTCGTCTGTTTTAAAATCAGTAGCGCTTTGATCATAAATCTTTGTTTCTGAGTTTTGATCTAATATGATAACTCTTTCTTTTGAATCCCCAAAGTCTATATAGATAGTGCCTGATTTACTAATTAATCTAATCTTCTTGTTT
This sequence comes from uncultured Acholeplasmataceae bacterium, assembly GCA_964368415.1. GTDB lineage: Bacteria > Bacillota_I > Bacilli_A > Acholeplasmatales > UBA5453 > UBA5409. Next base: position 9,023 of record CAYJBF010000009.1, read on the forward strand.
TCAAAATTACCATATAAATTTATATTGACATTTTCATTGGATAAACTTTGAGTTGGCATATCTTTTAAATAGATATCTGACTCATGGGCAAAATTAAATGTTTTGTTGCCGGCATTTTCATTATCACTAATGACTTTACCATCTTTAATTTCTAAGATTCTATCCGCATAATAATTTGCCACATCTCGTTCATGGGTTACCAATAAAACGAGTTTATCTTTCGATATCGTTTTGATGATGTTCATAATTTCAACCGTGTTTTTACTGTCTAAGTTACCAGTTGGTTCATCAGCAATAATTACTTTAGGGTTTTTTGCGAGTGCTCTTGCGATAGCAACTCTTTGTTGCTGTCCACCAGAAAGTTGACTGGCTCTTCTTCGCTTATAATTTTTTAGTCCTACAGCTTCTAAAACATATTCAATTCGAGAATCAATCATTTCTTTATCGGTCATCCCAATCATATCAAGCGTTAACTTGATATTTTCATATACCGATAACTCTTCAACCAATAAGTAGTTTTGGAAGACATACCCTATATCATAGGTTCTAATCTTATCCCATTTTCTCATACTATAATGGTTAAATTCATTGCCGAAAAACTCTATTTTCCCATCAGCACGATCTAGGCCACCTAACACGTTTAGTAAAGTGGTTTTACCACCACCGGATGGACCAAATAAGGCTATTAAACCTTTATCTGGTAATTCTAGTGATACTTCATTAATGACATGAATTTCATTTTTCTTACGTCTAAAGAAGTATTTGTTAAGATTAGTTGCTTTAATCATTTTCACTGCCCCCTTTTAACGTAGAAATTACGGTTCTACCAAATAGTTTGTTTAAATATCGAAATATAATGTATAGGCCTAAAATCAAGAATAAAACATAAATAATCATGACATTGAACGTTCCTAGATAAGTGAGTATGCTTGTCTTAATGCCGTACACTTCAATAATTCTTACAATAATTAAAGCTAAACTAAAAGCAATTGATACAGTTAAGATTTGTTCAAAGAAATAAATTTTTCTAACATCCCCTTTAGATGCACCAATACTACGCATAATCGCAATATCTTTGTTTTTAGCACGATAAATATTTTTCGTAATAATGTTGATAACTACAAATGCGAACCCAAACACAATAAACATTAATATTAAGAATAAGAAACTGAATGGGTTGGATTGATTCGGTGCTTTATAAACACTTGGATACATCACCAAATACGCATCGTTATTTGAAAGCCTATTATAAAGCTTTGTTGCATTAGCGGCATCTTTACCTACTAGGGTAATTTGTGAAGAACCATTTGATTTTGACATCTTAAAAGCTTCCCCTTTAACCGTATCCGGATTCAGTTTAATTAACCCTTTATATGGGTCTTCATTAATAAACTTCGGTTTTAACTCAGGTATTTCTTCAAAGGCTGACTTACTTTCAAGTAATAAAAGAATCGTTGTATTAAGAAATTCTTCTTCAGTCATACCAGTCATTAAAAAGGCTGATTTCTCTACACCATTTATTTGAATTTCACCAACCGGAACATCCGTAGAATAGACAAAAACACTACTGTCATAATATCTTTGTGCGGTTGCTGCGTATAAGGAAATATGAAAATAATTTTGATAAGCACTTTCAATAAAATATGAATTGGTTATTGGGGTATTTTTAACAGAGGTTTGATTCATAAAATCCGTACTAACACCCACAATATCATAGTTTTCTTTATGAAAGCCTGTAATCTCAAAAGGATAAGGACTTTCTGAGATGGAATTATCTAAACTTAAATAAACCTGATCACCAATCCTATACCCATTTCTTGCCATAAGACTGCTAAGCAAGATTTGATTAGCTAAAGTCGGCATAGACCCCTCTTCAATATCATCTACGCTAAAAGAACTAATAGGTCTTAAATAGACATTAGCAAATCGATAGTCTTCTTCAATATCAGAATATAATCTATAGTAAACTTCTTGAACCATATCATAGTGAACTATATCTTTAGTTTCACTATAATTTAAGAAGGTATCTAGTTGATCCGTTGTAAAGGGCGCATTACTCTTATTTTTCACAATCACTCTTGTATCATAAATATTATTGGTTAATGGGTGGTAATTATAAAAGCTTAAATTTGTAAATGAACTGGCATAAACAAATATAACTGCCACCATCAAAACAATAAAAGCCAATAACATCGTAATGGTTTTCTTTGGTTGTCTTAAAACGTTAAGACTAGCGAAATAAAATTGACCTTTTGACCCCATCAACTCATTTTTAGTCGGTTCAATCGTATTCGGTTCAGCTGGCTTAAAGATTCTATCTTCAATAATTTCACCATCAGCCATATGAATTCTTCTAGTGGTGAAAGGTTCTGCTTGTTCATAGTTATGGGTTACCACAATGACTAATTTATCTTTAGAAATCTCTTTTAGTAGATGCATTACCATTTCGCCTGATGCTGTGTCTAGGTTTCCGGTTGGTTCATCGGCAACAATAATCGGTGAATCTTTAGCGAGTGCTCTTGCAATAACAACCCGTTGTTTTTGTCCGCCAGATAACTTAGAAGTTTTTTGGTTTCTTTGTTTAGAAAGTCCAACCGCATCAATTAATTCTAAAGCCCTAGATTTACGTTTCTTCTTATCATAGTTTTGGATAACAAGTGCAGCAATGACGTTTTCATAAACCGTATAGGAATCAATGATATTATAGTTTTGAAAGACAAACCCAACATATTCCTTACGGAATCGTTCCATATCAGCAACACTAAAATAGGATGTTTCTTCCCCGTTTACAAAATATTCCCCTTCATCGTATTTATCAAGACCACTTATTACGTTTAAAAGAGTCGATTTACCACTCCCTGATTCTCCCGTAATTGTGACAAATTCGCCAACATTTAATTTTAAGCTGGCTTTTCTTAATCCTAAAGTAACATTACCCTCATTTTGGTAGTACTTGGATACACCTTTTAGTTCAATCATTCTTCTTCTCCCTAGACTTACTGTCAACATCTTTATAATTGAAAATAGTCCTATCTATTTTAAAATCTTTTTTTTCTATTATACCACCAAACCCAAGTCCCAACAATCTAACCGGCGTTTGATTGTAATAATTTTCAAATAAGTCTTGAATTGTTTGATTCAACAAGTCCTTATCATCAGATTCTTCTAAAAAACTCTTGGTTTTAGTCATAGTTTTAAAATTACTATATCTAATCTTTATAAATGCGTTTTTACACATATAATCATCTTTAATAAGCCGTTCATAAGTTTCTTCAAACAAGTTATTAAGTTCTTCTTTTAGTAAGTCTATGATATCCATATCATATTTTAATGTTGTTTCATTACTGATAGATTGTGGTATCTCGTATTTATGTGGGTCAACAATATCGTTCGATTTACCCATTAAATTATCATAATAGGTTTGATAAGCATTTTCTCCAATGGTTTCAATGATTTTATCTTTATTAGATGGACTCATTAAATCCTCTAAAGTAAAAATATTGATTTCATTGAGTCTTTCATTTGTTTTTCTACCAATCCCAAACATTGAGCCTACTTTTAAAGGGTATAACTTCTTTTTTACATCACGTTTTCTCATGACAGTAATACCCATTGGTTTCTTAAAGTCACTACCCATTTTTGCTAAAAATAATGTTGGAGCAATCCCAATACTAGATGGTAACTTATATGTTTTGAATAAATATTCTTGAATTTCTTTGGCCAGGTCAATAGGATGTATTTCTTTAGATTTAAGCGTCACATCCATATAAGCCTCATCAATTGATGCTTGATAAACAACATCTGTATATTTTTTCAAAGTATCAATAAACAATTTAGAATACTTTTTATATTCACCTCGTGAAGGGGGAACGATTAAGAGTTTAGGATACTTCTTTAAGGCCTCAGTAATACTCATCCCACTACGAATGCCGTATCTTCTGGCTTTATAGGAGGCCGTTAACAAGACCCCACCTCTAAAATAGGATTTTCCTCCCCCTACCGCAAACACTTTGTTTTGCAAATTCGGGTCTAAAATGGCCTCAACAGAAGCATAAAAGGCATTCAAATCAATATGAAATATAATTTTAGTCGTAAAGTTCATAAGAAATTAACCTTCCATTTTAGTTATATTATGTTATAATACATTAGTAGATAAATTTACTTGAGGTGATCTAAATGGCAAAACAAACTAAAAATACAAAAGCAACCCCTAAAAATGAAGTTAAACAATCAACACCAGGTGAGATTCCAGTATTAAAATCTCCTACAAAAACAACTTGGGGTAAAATTGTGATTATTATTATTGTTGCCGCAATGGTTGTATTACCCATTGCTGGTTTAATTGTTATGTTAATTAATAAAAGCTAAGCCTTCTTTAAAGGCTTTTTTTATTTTAATAAACTCTTAGCGTGTAGTATAGCCCCTTCAGTGATATTAGAACCACTTAACATATAAGCGATATGTGTGACCCTATCCTCACCTTTTAGTTCATTAATAAGTGTAACCGTACGACCCTTAAGGGGTTGTTTTTTTATGTCAAAATGCGTATCAGCCTTGGCTGCTACTTGTGGTAAATGGGTAATCGTAATGACTTGTCTTGTAGCCGATAGTTCTTTTAAAGTATCGGCAACTTTACTGGCTTGATAGCCACTAATACCTAAATCGATTTCATCAAAAACCATCAAACCTAAGTCGTGAGATTTACCGTATAAAATCTTTAAAGCTAACATACTTCTGGATAGTTCTCCCCCACTGGCAATCTTATGGAACGGTTTAACGGGTTCACCTTCATTAAGCGACAATAAGAATGTTACTTCATCAATCCCTGTCTCTAGTAACTCTTTATTCTTATTTTCTTTCACTTCAACTTCAAATAACACGTAATCTATTGCTAGTTCTTTTAAACTAACAATAAATTCACGTTCGAGATGATTGGCGATTTTAACCCTTAAATTATGAATTTCTAACCCTTTTTGATACGCCTTTTTATAAGCTTGTTCGACGTCCTTAGTTAGTTTAAGGGTATATGCCTCAAAATTTTCTCTTCTTAAAATTTCACTTTCAAGGAAGTGTTTATAATCAATTAACTCAGAAATGGATTTTTCATATTTAGATTCAAGTTCTTTTAAAAAATAAAACCTTTCTTTTAAACTATCCAGTTCTAACACGTTATAATTACTAATCAATTCAATTTGATCATGAAGTTCTTCTTTTATATCATCTAGTTCGTAATAAGAGGCTTCTAAACGTTTCTTTATTTCCTCATAAGTAGTTTCATAACCTTCTACTTTCTCGAGTGCCTTAAAGCCTTCAAAGATAAGATTGTCTTCATCTATTTTGGTTAAATTTTGATAAGCAACATTTAAATTGCTTAATATCTTTTCTTGATGGGTTAAAGCGGTAATTTCTTTTTCTAATTCAGATAGTTCATCAGAATCTAAATTTGATTTTTCCAGTTCATCTTGTTGATACTTGTATAGATCTAAAAGCTCATCATTTTTAGTGGTTTCCGCTTTGGCTTTTTCTAAGGTTTCTAAGGCTTCATAATAGCTATGTCTAAGTAAAACATAACTATTTTTCAAGGCCTCAAAGTCTCCATAAGAATCTAAAATATCTAAATAGGTATTTGGATCTAAAAGTTTCATGGTGTCATGTTGTTCATGAATATCACCAATTAATATACTTAAATTCTTAAGTTCATTTAGGGTGGTTGGTTTTTCATTTATCACAACCATATTTTTATCTTTTCTTGAGATAACCCTTAAAATGGATAAAGAATCACTTTCAATATCTAAACTTTTTAAATAGTCTCTTGTTTTATCATTTAAATGCGTGAATGTGGCACAAACACTTGCCTCATCTGACCCATACCGAATCAAATCACTATCGGCTCTTTTCCCAAATATTAATTTAAGGGAATCAATCACTAAACTTTTACCAGCCCCTGTAGCACCGGTTAACGCGTTAAAAAACGGAGAAAAACTTATTTCCGCATCTTCAATAATGGCTAAGTTTTTAATGACGAGTTTATTTAACATATTCACCTATAAACAAAAATTCTTGGTTGCCTTTCTTTCCTTTTAAATCGCTCTTTTTATAGCCGATGACTTTAATGTTTTCATCTTCTAAAAAGACTTTAAATTCATCTACTAATCGTTTTAATAATTTATCACTCTTAATCACCCCATTTTTGACAAGACTAGGGGTTGCCTCAAACTGAGGTTTAAAGAGTAAAACGTAATAGTTCGCCCAACCTAAGACATGTTTTAATATTGGTTTAATTGATGTGAAAGAAACATCAATTAAAATAATATCTACTTCATGTTTATCCACACTTAAAATGTTGGTTTGCTCAAAAAGACTAATTTGAGGGTTGTTTCTTAATGAAACATCCATTTGAAACGACCCAACGTCATACGCATAAACATGTTTCGCCCCAAACAGTAAACTGCACTGGGTAAATCCACCGGTTGATGACCCAATATCCATAACCGTTTTATCTTTAAAATCTAGATTAAATGCCTTAATCGCATCTTCTAGTTTTTCACCCGCTCTTGAAACGTATTTTAAATCATCTGATACATTAATAGAATCTTCTTCTTTAACGTTATAAGCTGGTTTTCTTATTATTTCATTATTAACTCTAACTGACCCCAGTTTAATTAAATCTTGGGCTCTACTTCTTGTATAACCATAACTATTAGATATATACAAATCTAGTCTCATAAATTCTTCAGCTCACTAACTAAATCATCTAAGCTAAGACCAGCATCAGCCATATTTTCATCTAATGTTCCATGAGATATTAATTGATTATAGGTACTCATTGAGACAATCTTATTATGATAATGATGTTTAGCCATAAAATCTAATATTTTTTGGTATAATGAACCACTTGCGTGCGTATGTTCATAAACTAATAGCGGTAAATCTTGTTGTAAAACACTTTCTAATATCTTTGTATCAATCGGGTTGATATATCTCGCATTAACGACCCCAAAATCTAAGTTGTCTTCGCTAAGTCTTGCGGTAATATCATCTAAAATTGGACCATAGCTAATGATGATTCCTTTTGATCCTTCTCTTAACACTTCCCAAGATACGCCAATTTCAGACACATTTTGTAAAGCCATCTTTAAGGTTTTACCTCTAGGGTATCTAATAACAAAAGGTCCATTTTGATTATACGCATACTTTAATAACCCATAAGCTTCAGCCATATTTCTAGGCATAGTAACCGTCATATTTGGCATACTTAAAAACATACTTACATCGTATAACCCTTGATGAGTTTGTCCGTCTTCACCCACAAAACCGGCTCTATCAATCCCAATAATTACTTTTAGGTTTGGTCTAGCGATATCATGTAAAATTTGGTCGTATGCTCTTTGTGAGAATGTGGAATATAAAGGTAAAAAGACATCAATTTTATTTAAGGCAAGTGCCGCACTCATATCGGCAGCTAGTTCTTCTGCAATCCCCACATCGACAATTCTATGTGGGTATTTTTGTTGGAAGTCCGTAAACTTTGCACCAACTAACATCGCTGGCATGACTACCATAATATAACGTTCTTCTTCTAGTTTTTCTAAGATTGATGAAATAACCTCACTCCAGGTTGGTCTTCCATTAGCACTACCCTTAGAAATCCCTGTTTCTTTGTCAAATGGGCTAACCCCATGGTACGACCCTTCAATATCATCTTCGGCATATTTATACCCTTTTCCTTTTTGGGTAACCACATGTAAAACGACACTGCGTTTCATTTTTTTAACGTATTCTAACGTTTTAATTAATCTTTTTAAGTTATTCCCATCAATCGGCCCCACATAAACATAGCCAATATCTTCAAACATATTCCGCGCTTGGAAAAACGCTTTAAAAGAACGTTTAAGTTGTCTAAATAAACGAAATAAAAAGTCTGGTAAGATTCTGTCAAATACCCTTCTTATAAACATATTTAATTTAGAGCCTCTAAGTCGCATCAAGAAATTGGATAATGATCCAACACTTTTAGAAATGCTCATCTTATTATCATTTAATATAATGATACCTTTATGTTTAGAATCACTTCCTAAAAGGTTTAAAGCTTCCATATTGGTGCCATTTGTGATACTTGCATCCCCAACAATACTAATGACTTCAGCGTCAATGTTATTTATTTCATTGGCGTATAAATACCCTACTTGAGCGGCAATTGAAGTTCCCGCATGACCGCTTTCCCATTTATCATGGTTTGATTCTTTATAAGCGGTATATCCGGATAACCCGTTATGTTGACGCAAGGTTTTAAACTGGTTGGCTCTACCGGTTAATATTTTATGGGTGTAAGCTTGATGGGATACATCAAAAATGAATGAATCTTTAGGTGAATCAAACACATAGTGTAAGGCAATAGATAATTCAACAGTCCCTAAGTTAGAAGCTAAATGGCCACCTGTTTCACTAATATGATTAATCAAAAAAATCCTGATCTCTTCACTTAGAGCTTCAAGTTCTTTTAGTTTCATTTGTTTTAAAAACTTAGGGTCTTTAATTTGGTTGATATCCATAATTAATCTAAATCGAAAGCCTTCTCGCCTGTTTCAGTCATCTTAGTAGAAACAAGTTTTTCTGATTGTTTTAACAGGTCATAACACACCTTCGATAATATTAACCCCTCGTTATAAAGTTTAACAGCTTCATCTAGAGAAATATCTTTGTTTTCCAACTTTTTAACAACTGTTTCTAGTTTCTCTAAAGCTTGTTCAAATGTTAAATCCGCCATATTATAAACGCTCCTTTTTAATTACTTTTGAGATTATTTTTCCGTCTGATACCCTTGTTGAAATGGTATCGTCAAGATGAACCTCATCAATTTTAGTTAGTTTTTTTCCCTCTAACTCGGTCACTGTATAGCCTTGTGCCATCAACTTCAGTGGATTTTGATGCTCTAATGATTTAATGACTAAATTTAAATCTTGTGTCTTAAATGATACTACATCCAAATAAGATTTATCTAATTTAAGTAATAAATCCGATAATTGATCCTGTTTATCAC
>CAYJBF010000010.1:0-17937 GCA_964368415.1 uncultured Acholeplasmataceae bacterium
TCTATAGGTAACATTATGCATTACATAATCCTATTTAATCCTAAAAGTAACCGAGGAAAAAGTAATAACACAGTCTTAAAATATTCGAATAAACTTGAAAAAAAAGGCCATAAAGTTGAAACAGGATCTTTACTTGATATTAAAGATGTTGGTTCTTATTTAACAAGCCTTGATAAGGAAGTTAAAATTATTATCATTGGTGGGGATGGTACACTACACTATCTTGCCAATGCTTTAATGCCTTATGAAGTTAAAAATGATATTTATATTGTTAGAAAATCAGGTACAGGTAATGATTTTTTAAGAAGTATAAAGAAAAAACAAAGAGGTTTTTTAATACGGATTAATGACTATATAAAAGACTTACCTTATGAAATTTTAAGTGATGGAAATAAACGTTATTTTATTAACTGTGTTGGGGTAGGTTTAGATGCATATACTTGTTTTTTAGTGGGCGGGTCCATCCAAGGAAAAACACAAGGTAGTTATTTAAAGAGTGCTTATAAAGCATTTAAAGAAACGCAAAAGCATAACATAACATTGACGGTTGATGGGGTTAAAGAAGAACATAAAAATGTTTGGTTAACCTTAATCGCAAACGCTCCTTATATCGGTGGGGGTATGAAAATATCACCTAAATCTAAAAGAGAAGATGATATTTTAGAAGCGGTCGTTATTAAAAGAGCGAGTAAATTTGTGGTGTTCTTTATATTGCCTTCAATTTATTTGGGATTTCATAAAATATTTAAAAGATATGTTAAGTTTTATAAAGGGAAACACTTTATCCTTGAAAGTGAACAGGATAACTATATTCAATATGACGGTGAACCGATGTATCCCATGAAACGTGTCGAGATACACAGATAAATTAGATTTAAAGGAGATATTGAATTGAAAAAGATTTTCGCATTAATGCTACTAATAGTTGGTGTAACATTTATAACTGGCTGCACCAATTCTAAAAAACAATTAGAACAAAAAGAGGAAATTGATATGACTAAATTACCATATGTTGAATATTTAAATGAATCAAACCCCGTAATCACCATTAAAGTTAAAGATTTTGGTGTCATGGAAGCACAATTGTTCCCAAGTGTTGCCAAACTTACTGTAGATAACTTTATTTCATACATTGAAGAGAACGCCTTTAACAACAGTGGATTCCATAGAATCATTGAAACATTCATGATTCAGGGGGGAATTGTAAAAAATACGAAAAGCCCAATTAAAGGAGAATTCCTATCAAACGGTGTTGAAAATAATTTAAGACACTATAGAGGTGTTTTATCCATGGCTAGAACTTCAGTTAAAGACAGTGCCACATCACAATTCTTTATCATGCATCAGGTATCACCACACCTAGATGGTCAGTACGCTTCATTTGGTGGATTAATTAGTGGGTTTGATGTTTTAGATAAGATTGCGACAACCGAGACAAACCGTGCAGATGCACCACTTAGTCCAGTAATCATTGAGAGTATTACGATTGAACTAAATGGTTATCAAAAATCATCGTTAAAATAAAAAAATAAGCAGACCATTTTACTAGGTCTGCTTTATTTTTACCTTGTTAAGCCCATTTTCTTATAAACTTTTTGAATTTTTCTTGATGAAATAAGCCTTGCATATTCTGCACCCTCATCTAAGATTTGATCTAATTCTTTAGAAGTAATTAATTCATTATATCTTTGTTGGATTGGAATTAGAAATTTTTCTACTTCATTGGCTAAATCATCTTTGAAGGTCGCATAATTAGAATCTTTGTATGCTACTTCTAATTGTTTGATGGTTTGCCCAGTAAGCGCTGAATAGATTTCTAGTAAGTTAGAAATACCAGGTTTATGGGTTTTATCAAATTTAATTGAGGTATCACTATCGGTTACTGCACTTTTGATTTTGTTTTTAGACGCTCTAATATCATCCAATAAATAGATAGCGCTCTTTGGGTTGTCATCGCTCTTGCTCATTTTCTTGGTTGGGTCAGTTAAGCTCATTACACGAGCTCCCGATTTAGAAAAGTAGCCTTCTGGAATAGTGAATGTATCGCCAAATTGACTATTAAACCGTTCGCCCACCAATCTTGTGAGTTCAAGGTGTTGCTTTTGATCATCCCCAATTGGAACAATGTCAGCGTCATACAATAAAATATCAGCTGCCATTAATGCTGGGTAGGTAAGAAGTGCGCCTCTAATACCTTCTTGTTGTCTTTTAACTTTATCTTTGTACTGGGTCATTCGTTGGAGTTCAGGGACATAAACAACGGTTTCCATGATGTACCCTAATTGGTTGTGGGCAGGGACTTCGGATTGAATGAATAAATGAACCTTTTTTGGATCTAGCCCACAAGCTATATATAAGGCTGCTAGTGAACGAATATTTTTCTTAAGTTTGAGTCTATCTTGAGGCACTGTTACACTGTGCAAGTCTGCGATAAAGATAAAAAACTCAGTGTCTTTTAACTCATCCTGAAGTTTTACAAATTGTTTAATAGCGCCTAAATAGTTTCCAAGCGTTAGGCCACCCGATGGTTGAATACCTGATACTAATCTCATAAATAATACCTCCTATAATGTATAAAAAAACGTCCTTAGAAATAACTCTAAGGACGATTACTCGCGGTGCCACCTTAGTTCTAGATATAAATCTAGCCCTTAATTAATTGAATTACTCCATAAGTCCATTCGTTAACTCTTTATCTAAGGCTTCCACCATCCCTTAGTCTCTATCGTATAAATGTTAGTTAATTACTATTCTTATATCAACGTATGTATTATTTTACATAGTAAATGATTAAAAGTCAATATTCTAAAAAAAGACCTTCAATTTTGTATAGAAGGTCTTTAATCTCTCTGATTAGTTTTCTAGTAATTCTTCAAGAGAATCTATTAGTTCATTAAAACGTTTAACAACCGCTTCAAATGTTTCTTTCTTAGTTAAGTCAGCTCCTGCATCTTTAGCTTGGTTAACAGGATAATCTGATCCACCTGATTTAAGTAGACCTTTATATTTATCCATTGCGCCAGGAATACCCGCTTTAACATCACTATAAATTTTTAAGGATGCTGCATAACTTGAGGCATATTGATATACATAGAATGGGGTTCTGAATAAGTGAGGGATATAAGCCCAAACATATTGCTTACCGTCTTCTTCAGTAATATCTAAATCATAGTAGTGTTTGTATAAATCAATCATGATTTTGCTTAAGTTATCCGCATTTAATGGGATACCTTGTTCAACTAATTTATTTGCTTCATATTCATAGTGAGCAAATAAAGTTTGTCTATAGAATGTTGACATAATGCCATCAATTTCGTTTTCAATAATCGTAATCTTTTCTTCTTTAGAAGTTGCTTTTTCTAATAAGTGATCGGCTAAAAGTCTTTCATTAAATGTAGAAGCAATTTCTGCTACAAAGATAGTATAGTTAGAAGTCGCTAAGGGTTGATTTTCATCTGAGAAAATTGAGTGTGCACTATGACCAGCTTCGTGAACTAAGGTAAATACGCTATCTAAAGTCTTATCGTGATTTAATAAAATATATGGGTGGTATCCATAGAAACTACTTGAATAAGCCCCAGTACGTTTTCCATCTTTAATATCAACATCCACAAATCCTTCTTCAAGGGCACGTTTTTCATTGTTGACGAATTCCTCATCGTAACCTTCTAAAGCTTCGAAGAATAAGGCTTTACCCTCTTCATAAGAATAAGTTTTATCACTAGAAGCTAGTTTTAAGAAACGGTCATAAGTATGGTATTTTTCAAGTTTTAAGAATTTCTTTCTAATTGCTAAATAACGCTTGATTGGATCTGTATTATTATAAGCTGTATCTTTTAAAGTTAAAAACACATCAAGTGGGATGTCATTTCCGTCTAGTTTGGATTCTAAAGCACTCTTATAATCTCTTGATTTATAAGAGGCTGCCATGTTTTGTAAAACAAGGTTATAAGTTGCCGCAAACGCATCTTTATTGTCTTTATAACGTTTGAATGCTGCACTAAAAACTTTGGCTCTATCATCCGCATTATTTAATGTAGGTAACAAGGATCTCCAGTTAGACGTATTAATGGTAAGTTCTTGACCGTCCGATAAAGTTACCACTTCATCAACTCTATCTGTCATAGATAGTGAGGTATAAAGCTGTGTAGGCACTGAAGAAATAGCTCTAAAGTTAGAAAGAAGTTTTTCTTCAGAATCACTTAACACGTGTTCTTGTTGTTTAAATAGTTTTTCCATTGGAAAACGGTAAGGTTTTAAACGTTCGTCCTTTTCTACAAAAGATAGAATAGTATCTTTCCCAACTTTAATAATTTCTGGTGAAACAAAGCTTGTAATAGTAGATAATTTGTTCATTACAATTAAAACTTTTTGATAACGTGATTGTTTTTCTGCATCCTTCAAGTTTAAATCACTAGATAGATGAGAATAAGCATATAACTTATAAAACGCTCTAGTCACTTCTTCATCAAAAAGGATGTAATCTCTAAAGAATTCAAATTTATCTAAATTGCCTTTAAATTTTGCGAATGTTTCAATCTTACTTTCAAATGCTTTTAGATCTCGTTCGAAGTCTTCGTTTGATGTATAAAATACATCTAAGTTCCATGTGTTCATAATATCAGTCCTTTCAAAATATTATGGATATTATATCAAAGTATTGTTATTAAAACAATTAATCAATTTTTTATAAAATGTTAAAAAAACGATAAACTTAGATAAATTCGAACAATTAGACAGGTTTCTAAATAATACATTGTTTTTTTGCTAATTTAAAGGTATAATAATTAAGCATTAAATGTTATTGATGCAAGGCTTATGTGCTGCAGGAAAAAACCTGTCGTCAGAAAGGAGACGTAGACATGATTACGATTTATACAACACCAAGTTGTTCATCTTGTCGAAAAGCGAAGAAATGGCTTGACCAACATCAATTACCTTACGAGGAAAAGAATCTCTTTTCTTATCGTATAACCTCCGAAGATATTTCCTTAATGCTTAAGAATTCGGATAATGGATTTGAAGACATTATCTCAACACGGTCAAAAGTATTTAAAGATCAAAACCTTGATCCAGACAACATGACTGTAAAAGAATTAAAGGAATTTATTTTGGACAATCCTTCTGTGTTAAAGCGTCCAATTATTGTAGACGATACAAAGATGCAAGTTGGTTATAACGATGAAGAAATTAGAGTGTTTGTTCCAAGAAGGTTAAGAGACCTTGTTATGTGCAAGGACTGCCCAGATGAAGGTAAATGTGATTATCAAACACAACTTAAAAAGTATTTCGAAGAAATAAACAGTGAACAACACAGTTAAAATAGGCTAACTATGCCTATTTTTTTATATGCTAAAATTATAAATAGCAATACATTTGAATAAATATAAATTTGAAGTTATTATAGATAGGAAAGGAAGTGAAATTATGGATAGAACAGGTTTTGTTAAACTTACCTTTGGTGATTCAGTTTCCACTATTAACTATATGGTAGAAGGCGACTATATTTATGGTATAACAAAGGCTTCGAGTCGAAAGGTTGCTGCAATTAAAAATGATCCAAAAGGTAAACTTCAAATTAAAAGAGACGTGATTGATGTAACGGCATCAATTATCGATGATAAAGAAACCGTTAAAGAATTCTTTGATAAGTTCGTTAATGATGATAATAATCATTACAAGGTACTTATTGATGGATTGGTTGTTTTAAAATTCAAGAAGATATAAAAAATAGCATCCTTGGATGCTATTTTTCATAATTTAATATTCTATTTGATTTTCTTACTGGTGGTTTAACTTCTATTTTATGTAGTTTTAAAAACTCGTCAAAATCAAGTTTACCTTGGTCGTAGTTATCTACTTCATATTCAACTTCAAAGTCTACATGTCCGAAATATTCGACCTTATCAAAGAATAATTCACCATCTTTATATGGAGTCGATACACGGTAGTTATCAAGTTTACCAAATAAGATAACATCTCTATCGATATCAAAGAAGGACTTAACATTAAATCCTTTTGAAATCATTTCTTCAGCTTGTTTTTGGTTTAAAAAAACATGAGATTCTAAAGCACCTTGTGGTGTTTTTGTTTTTAATGTGACTTTAAAATGGTTTGGTTGTTTGTGTCTGATTCTTAAGACAGTACCTTCTTTTTGAAACTGTTTATCTTTTGTATCAAAGTAGAAGTTGGTTTGTTTGAATACATTATTTTCAAGACCAAAATCTTTGATTAAAGCATTATATTTATCTTCATTTATAGGACATTTGAATTCGATTTCTAAGTTCATTGTCATTTTACCACCTCACATTTTATATTCTACCATAAAATGAACTTTTGTGGTATATTTTAAGAGAGGTATGATTATGATGAAATATAGCTTCGTGCATAGGGATGACTCGTATTCAAGACAAATCAAAGATAATTTAATCAAACGAATTGATGGAATGATAGATGATACAAATCCAGATATTGTTTTTACGATAGGTGGAGACGGGACTGTATTAGATGCAGTTTCTAAATATATGGATAATATAGAACATATCTTGTTTGTGACAATACACACTGGTAATCTTGGTTTTTACACAGAGTTTTTACCTTCGGATATTGACCTTATGTGTCATTTAATCAAAAATGGAGATACAGAGTATCAATCTTATCCTTTATTAGAGATTTCCATCGATGGTCATAAACGGTACGGATTAAATGAAGTGACATTATCCAATACAAGACATTTATTAGAAACATCTATTTATATTAATGATGAGTTTTTAATGAAAACAAGGAGTAATGGAATTTGTGTTTCGACACCAACGGGATCTACTGCCTATAATAAAAGTTTAGGTGGTGCTGTAATGGACCATCAAGTAGAAGCTTACCAACTTACTTTAATTGCCCCATTTGAAACAATTAAATCCAGAATGTTAGATCCAATTGTATTATCAAAAAGAAATAAATTAACCATAAAACCATTAACTGGTCATTATGATATTAGTTGTGATAGATGTTATATAGAGGAAAATTCTATTAATGAGATAGATATTACATTAAGTGATAAAAAAGTAAAATTTATGAAAAATGCAATTCATACGTTTACTTCGAAACTGAAAGACAAGTTTATTGGTCAATAAAACGTTTACATTGATAGATTGGTGTCTAAATAATGTAAAGCACTTGAAATTTCAGTGTAAAATGATAAAATGAAAGTGAAAAACAAAACCAAACTAAGGAGGGTTTTTATATGGCTATCAAAGTAGCAATTAACGGATTTGGTCGTATTGGACGACTAGCATATCGCTTAATGCATGACGATTCAAATTTTGAAGTAGTAGCATTAAATGATTTATCTAACGCTGAAGAATTAGCGTATCTTTTAAAGTATGACACTGCACAAGGAAAATTTGACAGAGACATTAAAGTAGTTGGTGACAAATTAGTAGTTGACGGAAAAGAAACTGTGATTTTTGCAGAAAAAGATCCAAGCAATTTACCTTGGGGTGCATTAAATGTTGACGTTGTTTTAGAATCAACAGGTTTATTCACTACTGAAGAAAAAGCTGGGTTACACATTAAAGCTGGCGCTAAGAAAGTTGTTATTTCTGCACCTGGAAGTGGAAACATTAAAACAATCGTTTACAACGTTAACCATGAAATTTTAGATGGTTCAGAAGTAGTAGTTTCAGCTGCAAGTTGTACAACAAACTGTTTAGCACCTTTAGCTAAAACATTAGACGATGCTTTTGGTATCGAAAAAGGATTCATGACTACAGTTCATGCTTACACAAATGACCAATCATTAATGGACCAACCTCATAAAAAAGGTTATATGTCAAGAAGAGGAAGAGCTGCTGCAACTTCAATTATCCCTTCATCAACTGGTGCTGCTGTTGCAGTAGGTAAAGTTCTAACACACTTAAATGGTAAATTAGATGGTACAGCATTAAGAGTTCCAGTAATCACTGGTTCAATCGTTGACTTTACAGTAGAACTTAAGAAAAACGTTACTATTGAAGAAGTAAATGCTGCATTCAAAGCTGCCTCAAACGAAACCATGATTTATACTGAAGATCCAATCGTATCTGCTGATATCATTGGTGCACACGGTTCATATTTCGATGCAAATACAACTCAAATTCTTACTTCTAATGGTAAACAACTAGTTAAAGTCATGGCTTGGTATGACAATGAAATGTCATACACAGCACAAATGGTAAGAACTTTAAGCTATCTAGCTTCATTAATTAAATAATGTGAAAAGGCGCAGGCACTTGCGCCTTTTTTTTTCTTCATTTATAATAGAACTGAAGAGAAAAGAGAATGCCTATGTTTAAACGCGTTACAGTAAATGAAGATATTTATTATTTATCGGAACTAGCTAGTGAGATTTGGCATGAAAGTTATTCTAGTATGTTACCTTCTGAACAAATTGATTACATGCTGAATAAGTTTTTATCTGTTCCATCTATAAAAAAACAAATAGAAGATTTCACTGAATTCTACATAATAACGAAAAATAACCAACACGTTGGTTTTTTCTCGTTTGTGTTAAATGATACAATTTTTTTATCAAAACTTTATGTAAAATCTAATTACCGACTTCAAGGACATGCGAAAAGTGTAATAAACTACTTAAAGAGTTATGTTAGACCTATTGAACTTACGGTCAATGTGAATAACCAAAGAGCCATTAACTTTTATGAAAAATTAGGATTTAGGATTGTGAAACCCATTAAAACTGACATTGGTTGCGGGTATTTTATGGATGATTATTTAATGAGGTATGACCAATGACATTTGGTGAATTAGTTAAAATTGAATCTAAAAAACCTTATTTTATTCAATTATTAAAAAAAATAGATGAAGTTGAAAAAACAGAAATTATTTATCCGAAAAAAGATGACTGGTTTAAAGCACTGGAACTAACCCCGTTAAATAAAGTTAAAGTGGTTATTATTGGTCAAGATCCTTATTTTAATAAAGGTCAGGCTAATGGACTTTGTTTTAGTGTTAATAAAGGGGTAAGTTTACCACCTTCATTAAGAAATATTTATCAAATAATAGAAAAAGATTATCAAGTTAAGATGGCAAAACATGGCGATCTAACGAGTTGGGCTAATGAAGGTGTTTTATTACTAAATACGGTGCTAACCGTTAGTGAAGGAAAACCTTTATCACACCAAAAATATGGCTGGTTAACGTTTACCAATGAGGTTATTAAGTTACTTCAAACAAAAGATGATGTCGTGTATATATTATTAGGGAGTTATGCACAAACTTATCAAACTCAAATCACAAACAAAACACATGTGATTTTAAAAACATCACACCCTTCACCACTCTCAAGTTATAGAGGCTTTATGAATTCACATATATTTAAGAGTACCAATGAAATATTAGTAAACAAGGGTATAAAACCTATTGATTGGGTTATCAAATAATCGTAAAAAGGGAGAAAAACGAGATGATGAAAGCTTATATTAAAAAGGACAAAAGTCCTGGTTTTAGTTTGGTTGAAAAACCTATTCCAGATCAACTCGGTTCACATGAAGTATTGATTAAGGTGTTAAATCTTAGTTTATGTGGAACAGATGTTCATATCTATGAATGGGATAAATGGGCTCAAAATCGAATTAAACCGCCACTAACCATTGGACATGAGTTTTCTGGTAGAGTGGTTAAAGTAGGCAGTGAAGTTTCTAGGGTTAATATGGGTGATATCGTATCCAGTGAAACCCATGTGGTCTGTGGAAAATGTGATTTTTGTAGAAGCGGACAAAGCCACATCTGTAAAGATACAAAGATTATTGGGGTTGATATTGATGGTGCATTTGCTGAATATATTAAAATGCCTGAAGATAACTTGTTTGTGGATAAATCGGGGGTGAATCCTAAATATCTATCGGTTTTAGAACCCCTTGGTAATGCAGTACATACAGCATTACATTTTAGTCCTGTTTTAAAAACAGTAGCGGTAATTGGTTGCGGTCCGATTGGTTTAATGGCAGTTGATGTATTAAAAGCGGTTGGGGCAAAGAAAATTATCGCAATTGAAACGAACGAAACAAGAATTAACTTAGCGAAACAACTTGGTGCGGATGTTGTTATTGATGCGATGAATGAAGATGTTGTAAAAAGAGTATTAGAAGAAACCAATCATGAAGGTGTCGATTTAATTTGTGAATTTTCTGGAAATGAAAACGCCTTAAGTATGTCTTTAGATTATATTAAAAACGGTGGAAATATTTCTTTACTCGGTATATTTAAAGAAAATGTTAATTTAGATGTCAATAAAGTAATCTTTAAAGGCTTAAATATTTATGGAGTGACAGGCAGAAAAATGTATGAATCTTGGCAACAAATAGCCTCACTACTTGCATCTAAAAAACTTCATTTGGATAAAGTGGTAACCCATCAATTGGATTTTTCTCAAATGAATGAAGCGTTTAAAATAATGGAAAGTAAAAGTTGTGGAAAAGTAGTTATATCAATAAAGGAGTAATTATGAATAATATCTTATTAAAATTAAATGAATTAAAAGAAACCAATACATTTAAACTACCACCAATTAATGAGGGGCCTTGTGAAGCGGTAATTCATTTAAATGGTAAAGAAGTTATCAATTTATCCAGCAACAATTATTTAGGATTAGCCAATGAGCCAAGATTAATTCTGGCAGCCAAAAATGCTTTAGACAAGTATGGTGTCGGTGCTGGCGCAGTTAGAACGATTGTTGGGAACATGGATATCCATGAATTGCTTGACAAAAAGCTCGCTCAATTTAAAAAAGAAGAAGCAGCTTTAACCTTTCAAAGTGGTTATATGTGTAATATTGGGGTAATCCAAGCGGTTACGGATAAAGGGGATTTAATCATTTCTGATGAGTTAAATCATGCCTCGATTATTGATGGCGTTCGCTTATCTAGAGCTGATAAAGTTATTTATAAACATAGCGATATGGAAGATTTAGAAAGGCTATTAATAGAAAAAAGACATGAGTATAACAACGTATTAATTATTACAGATGGTGTATTTTCGATGGATGGTGATTTAGCAAATCTACCAGAAATTGTTAGATTAGCTAAAAAGTATCAAGCCCAAACTTATGTTGATGATGCCCATGGTAGTGGGGTCTTGGGGGAAAATGGTAGAGGAACAGTCGATCATTATCATTTACACGGTCAAGTAGACTATATTATTGGAACCTTATCAAAAGCCATAGGGGTTGTTGGTGGGTATGTGGCTGGGTCTAATACAATGAGAGAGTACCTTTTAAATAGAGGTAGACCACAACTATTTTCAACGACCATTATGCCAAGTGCGGCTGCTGCTATTATTGAAGCCATTGATATATTGGAAACTAGTGATGAGCTCACTAGAAAACTTTGGGATAATAGTCAGTACTTTAAGAGTCTTTTAAAAGAAAAAGGGTTTAATATAGGTAAAAGTCAAACGCCAATTACCCCGGTCATTATTGGAGATGAAGCTAAAACCATAGCTTTATCAAAAGCTTTATTAGAAAATGGTGTTTATGTTTCTGCGATAGTGTTTCCTACTGTACCGAAAGGGACTGCTAGATTGAGGTTGATGCCATCAAGTTTACATACCTATGAAGAACTTTATAATGCGGTTCAGATTATTGAAAGTACGGCTAAACAATTAAATATTATTTAATATAATGTGCGAGAAATCGCACATTTATTTTTATTATTAAGCTGAATATGATATAGTATAAGCACAGAGTAAGATGGAAGCGTTAAGTGATAAACCATGGGATGTCGGGTTTGTACGAATACGATTAGTAGCGGTTTTCATCTGCGTCCGCTGTAGAAATATAGTGGATCTCTATTATAGGAGGTCTTTTTTTGAAACAAATTGAATTGAAAAAAATTGCCTTAGGGGCAATCTTGGCTGCATTAAGCGTCGTTTTGAAACTGATGTTTGATATGTGGTTACCGGTGGAAACGTTCGGATTTCCGTTTTATAGCATTCCACTGATTTTAGCGGGGTTGTTTTTAGGCCCACTTTATGGATTGATAGTGGCTGCAGTAGCAGATACCTCTTTTGGATTAATTCAAGGGTATTATCCACTGTTCTTATTTTCTAGTTTAATGTGGGGTGTTGTCCCAAGTTTATTTACTAGAAAACCAAGAGGATTTAACTGGTTTATCATTATTTTGATTACCTATTTACTCGCAAGTGCAGCCAACACTATGGCTATTTGGCTACACTTTTCTAGAAAGTTGGCTTTAGGTACATTGCCACTTAGATTAGCACTACTACCGGTATTTGGGTTGCTAATTGCCACTATTGTAAAAGTACTTTATGATAGACTTTATGTAGCACTGCCAGATTTAATGTTAATCAAAAAAGTTAATCACGACATCAAATAAAATAAAAAGGGGAATGTCCCCTTTTTCTTTTATCTGGTTGATTCTCTTTCAACTAATGTTACATCTAAAATGTTATGGAATTCTTTTGGTTTCTTATCTTCTAGAATCGCGACCAACGTTTCTAATGCAACTTCACCCATTTGTCTAATTGGTTGAGCAATGGTCGTAATTTTAGGTTTTACCATCTTCGTGTAAATTACGTTATCAAAGCCCATAATTTGAATGTCTTCTGGAACCTTCTTGCCAAGTTCTTGACAGATGTTTAATGCTGTAATTGCTAGAAAATCTGTTGTGGCAAAGATGGTATCGATTTGTGGGTTTTCAAGGATGAGACTTTTGATTTTTTCTAAATTTGGGTGTATTAAATCGCCATCATAATACATATAAGGAATGTTGTTTTGAATTAATACATTTCTAAAACCACTTGATCTTTCTGAAGTTGTTAATAAGAAGGATGGGCCTCTAAGTTCTAAGACATATTTAGCTTTTCCTTTGATAAGTCTTTGAGCGGCAATAGCCCCACCATTCATATTGTTAGATGTAATTGAAGGAATGTTTTCTGATAAAATATGGTCTACAGTTACAATGGGAAGGTTAGAGTTAATAAGTGCCTCAGCGTTATGTGCATTGGATGCGACAATAATACCATCGATATTATATTGTTGAATTATTTGAATATAATCCGCCTCACGTTGTGGGTTATCTTGTGTATTACATAACATAATTTTATAACCTAAACGCATCGCTTTATTTTCAATACCTTCTACTAGTTCAGCATAAAAATGTGTATCAAAATGGGGAACCAGGACACTAATTAGTTTCGACTGTCTATTAGATAAAGATCTAGCTAGTTCGTTAGGCACATAATTTAACTTTTTTATTGCATTTTGAACCAATCTTCTGGTTTCTTCGTTTACATACCCTTTATTATTGATAACTCTAGACACGGTAGCAACACTAACGTTTGCTTCTTTTGCAACATCTTTGATTGTAGCCATACAAATCACCTCGTAAATAGTATATAATATTAGTAACTTAAAAGAAAGTGAAGGGGGGATGTAAAAAGATGAGAGTCAATGTCATAGGTGCTGGGTTAGCCGGCAGTGAAGCGGCTTATTATTTAGCAAATAGAGGTGTTAAAGTTAATCTTTATGAGATGAGACCGAAAAAGACTACTGAAGCGCACCAAACCAATCTTTTTGCCGAACTTGTTTGTTCAAACTCACTAAGAAGTAAAGACCCACTAAATGCGGTTGGGATGTTAAAGGTTGAAATGCAAGATTTAGATTCGCTGATAATTAAAGCGGCTTTACATAGTGAAGTTAAAGCAGGCTCAAGTCTTGCGGTAGACAGAAACTTATTTTCAAGATACATAACAGGGAAATTAATTTTTCATCCCAATATTGAGATTATTGAAGAAGAGGTTACAGAAGTTGACCCTAATATACCAACGATAATTGCCACAGGTCCGCTTATTAGTGACGCCCTAAGAGAATCATTAAGCAAGTTATTACATGTAAGTGAATTACACTTCTTTGATGCTATCGCACCAATTATCGATGAAAGAACCATCAATAAAGATATTTGTTATTTAAAAAGTCGCTATGATAAGGGTGAGGCAGCTTATTTAAACTGCCCAATGACTAAAGAAGAATACACAAGATTTTATAATGAACTTGTCAATGCGGAAGTAGCGACACTAAAAGATTTTGAGTTCAATGTTTTTGAAGGGTGTATGCCTGTTGAAGTTATGGCTAAAAGAGGGTACGATACCCTCACTTTTGGACCGCTTAAACCGGTTGGCTTAGAAAAAGATGATAGTAAACCATATGCGGTTGTTCAACTTAGACAAGATGATGCCATTAGTTCCATGTACAATATTGTTGGGTTTCAAACCAATTTAAAATTTGGTGAACAAAAACGTATTATAAGATTAATTCCGGGGTTGGAAAATGCTGAGATTTTGAGATACGGCGTCATGCACCAAAATGCTTATTTTGAATCACCTAATTTATTAACAGCATGCTATCAAGTTAGAGAATATCCGAATCTATTTATTGCTGGACAAATTAGTGGTGTAGAAGGGTATGTTGAAAGTGCATCTAGTGGCTTATCTGCTGCTTTTCATATGGAAAGATTTTTAAGAGGAAAAGAACTAATACCATTTCCTAGAGAAACCATGATTGGGGCATTGGCTTATTATATTTCAACACCAAATAAAGTGTTTAATCCAATGAACGCCAATTTAGGCATTCTTCCTAACTTAGGAAAACACCACAAAAAAGAACGCAAACAACTGTATAAAAATAGAAGTGAAGAATCGTTACACAAATACTTAGGAGAATTAGATGAATGATGAGTTTTTAGTCACAAAGTTTAAAGAATACTTAATGTATGAAAAACAATACTCTTCTTTTACAACAGAAGCATATATCTCTGACATTGGTCAGTTTCGAGATTTCTTGTTAAAAGAAGGTTTTTCAGACAGCCTTTTAATTGAAAGAGAAAGAACGTTTGGCTATTATTTAAGCTATTTATCCACCAATAAGTATTCTAAAAAATCAATTGCTAGAAAATTATCAAGCTTAAAAGCATTTTATAAGTACTTACATAATGAACATCATATTGTTAGTAACCCTACAGCTTTATTAAAGGCCCCTAAACAAGATAAGAAGTTACCAGAAATAATTAATGATAAAGAAATACGATTAATCTATGATTCTATTGATAGATCAACCCCTCTAGGGGAGCGAAATTTTTTAATCTTTGATATGTTATATAGTTTGGGATTAAGAGCGAGTGAACTATGTCTAATGAAGATACAAGACATAGATTTATCTTTACGTCAAATCAAAATTAAAGGAAAAGGATCAAAACAAAGATTCGCTATTTTACACAATGCCCTGGTTCAGCAAATTGGATACTATCTTACCTACACAAGACCTAAACTATTAAGTAAAGGTGAAGGTGTTAAAACCGATTTGTTATTCATCAATTATAAAGGGACCCCACTAACGACAAGAGGCTTAAGGGTTATTATTAATAAGTTATTTAAAGATGCTGGTGAATTCATTCATGTCCACCCTCATATGTTAAGACATAGTTTTGCAAGCACGATGTTGAACCATGGTGCTGATTTAAGGGTGGTTCAAGAATTATTAGGGCATGAACACTTAAAAACAACTCAAATTTACACACATATCTCAGATGAAAACATTAAAAAAACTTACAATGAACATCATCCTAGAGCTAAAAAGGAATAATTATGAAATTATTAGGAACAGTTGAAGAAAAAAATATTAATACTAGTTTAGTTACATTAAAAAGAATAAGTACAAGAGCAATAATTCTTAAAGAAGATAAGATATTGCTTGTGTATTCCAATATGTTTCATGACTTTGTCACACCAGGTGGTGGCATAAAAGAAAAAGAACAACTAGAAGAAGGTTTAAAAAGAGAAATAAGAGAAGAAATCGGTGGTCTAATTAAAAAGGCTAGCCCTTTGGGTTATATTGATGAGTACCGAACAGTTAATGGAGAAGTGTTTTGTCAAAAGAATTATTACTTTTTAGTAGAAATAGACCACTTTATTCCACCTAATCGTGATACCGATGAAATAATTTATGGGATGGAATCTAGATGGGTCTCTATTGATGAAGCCATTAAACAAAATGAACTTGAAATCAAGAGAAGATCTAATGGAGAGGTCCATTTAGTTCATCCTTATACAACATTAAAAAGAGAAAACATGATATTAGATTATATAAAGGAGCATGTGTTATGAGAAGATTTCATATTATTGAAAAATATCAAGATTTAGGAGTTACAAAACCAAAAAGGGCAACCAATGGATCAGCAGGTTATGATTTGGCTTCTATTGAAGAGATAATCATTAACCCTAAAGAAATTAAAATGATCCCAACAGGATTAAAAGTTTCTATTCCTACCAATGAGGTGTTGTTGGTATTCCCAAGAAGTTCTTTAGCACTGAAAAAAGGTTTAACAATGGCAAACAATGTTGGGGTTATTGATGCGGATTATTTCAATAACGAAAACAATGAAGGTCATATAATGATTCCTCTATTAAATATTTCCGATGAGCCTGTGACTGTTTTAAAAGGCGAGCGTGTCGCTCAAGGAATCTTTATGGGATTCTTAAAAACAGTTGATGATAAAGCACCCACGATTCAAAGAATGGGCGGTTTTGGTTCTAGCGATAAACAAGAATAGTAAATTTTACAATTCAAAATAACATAATTTCTATTAATCATTGAATGTAAAAGAATTGTGTTATATAATTAAAACAACTTAATCAAACATAAGGTGCATAACAGGGAAAAAAGTTTAATTCTTTTGCTGCCCCAGCAACCGTGATGGATACAATTCACAAATACCATTGATTATTATCGAGAAGGTGTGATGAGGATAAGCCTAAGCCGGGAGACCTACCTAATGTTTACAAGTATTTGCCTGGGTGAGCGAAGATATAGCTTTATTAAAAGTTATTTTTCTATACTTACCAGGTATAGATTTTTTTATTTTAAAGACACTGGAGGGAAAAATAATGTCTAAGATTAAGAAAATTTTTAGTTTGGTTTTACTTTTTGTTTCACTGTTCGTTGTGGTAGGGTGTCAAAAGGAAAACACACCCAAGGAAGGTGAAATTAGTGCGGAAGTCATCGTTTATAAAGGTGATGCTTTACAATTTGAAGACACGTTTATTATTGAAGACGGTTCAACTGTGTTTGAGTTATTAGATAAGCATTTAGAACTCGAATATACCGATTCAGAGTGGGGTGCGAATATTTCAAAGATGGCTTATAAAGGTGTTATTGTAACACTAGGCAATCAAGAATATTTTGCATTTTATATTAACGATGAATATGCTGTTTCAGGGGTATCAAGCACGAAAGTTAAAGATGGAGAAACCTATAAGTTCGTTGTAACAGGATGGTGATTAAATGAAGAAAGTAATTGATCTAGCCGTAATCGCGATACTAACCGTTATTGTTTTTACTGTGGAACAAGCACTATCCTTTATTCCTAATGTTCAACTAACCGTTGTACTACTTATAATTTATACTAAAGTGGTTGGTTTTAAGAAAACCATCATCATCGTCTTACTTCATACGGTTATTGATAATTTATATAACGGTTCTATTAATCCGTTTATAGTTATGCCAATGTTGATAGGTTGGAGTTTAATTCCCATCTTATTATCAACGATATTTAGAAAATTCGATTCGCCGGTATGGATGATGTTATTTGCATTTATATTTGGATTTGTTTATGGGTGGATGTTTATTCCATTCGCATCCTATCAATTTGGAATTAATGCTTGGGCTTATTTCTTATCTGATTTACCATTTGAAGCTGTTATGGGTGTGAGTGGCGCAATCAGTGTGGGCTTGTTTTACACACCAATAATGACTTTTTTGAAAGAACAACCCATACTACAAAAAGACAGCTATTTAAAAAAACGTTACGCACCAACAACAAAGAGCCTTTAAAAGGTTCTTTTTTTCTTGCTTTTAATCATTTATTGTGG
>CAYJBF010000011.1:0-16720 GCA_964368415.1 uncultured Acholeplasmataceae bacterium
GTGTATACCCCCTATAAATGCTATTTTAAGAACATGTACTTTTTAAAAATCACTTAACAAAGGTATTATTTAAAAGTAACACCACTATTTATATAAATAAAGAGGTAATCATATGACTATAAAAGAACTCCAAAGTTTGATTAAAGAAATCGAAAATTCACCATTAATGACATTAGAATTAGAAACAGGTGACTTTAAACTTAAACTATCTAAAAATAAATTTGAACCCATAGAAAAAATACAAGAACCAACCTCTCAAGTTGCTGAGATTTCAAAATCTGTTGAGCCAGCAATGAATAAAAAAGAAGAAGGATTGGTTATTAAGTCCCCACTAGTTGGGACATTTTATGCATCCCCAACCATTAATGGAAATCCTTATGTTGAGATAGGTCAACCGGTTAAAAAAGGACAAGTGGTTTGTATCGTAGAAGCGATGAAGATTATGAATGAAATCACTTCACCGCATACCGGTATTGTTAAAGAAGTATTAATTAAGAATGGGGATGTCGTTGGTTATGACGATATCATCATGGTGATTGAGTAATATGAAAAATAAAATATTAATTGCCAATAGAGGGGAGATTGCGGTAAGAATTATTCGAGCAGCAAAAGAACTTGGAATTGGTACGGTGAGTGTTTATTCAAGTGCTGATAAAGACGCACTACATGTAAAACTAGCCGATGAAGCAATATGTATTGGCTCTGAAAGAAGTAAAGAGTCTTATTTAAATATGAATAGTGTTTTATCTGCGGCAATTGCTACAGGGTGTAATAGTATCCATCCAGGGTACGGCTTTTTAAGTGAGAATGCTGCTTTTGTTGAGATGGTTGAAAGTTGTCAAATAAAATTTATAGGACCAAAGGCTGAAACCATTAGACAAATTGGTGATAAAAGTACCGCAAGAAAAATTGCCAAAGATGCTGGGGTACCGGTTGTTCTAGGTAGTGATGGGATTATTGATACCGCCAAAGAGGCTACTAAGATTGCGAAGAAGATTGGTTATCCTGTAATGATTAAAGCTACCTTAGGTGGTGGTGGAAAAGGAATATCCATTGCTTATAATAGTGATGAGCTAGAGCAACTATTTGAAAAAACACAATTAGAAGCGATGTCATCATTTGGCGATAAATCTTTGTATATTGAGAAGTTCATTGAATCGCCTAAACATATTGAAATACAAATCTTAGCCGATACATTTGGAAATGTCGTCCATTTGTTTGAACGCGATTGTTCGGTTCAAAGAAGAAATCAAAAAATGATTGAAGAAGCACCTTCTCCAGTATTAAACCCAACCCTAAGAAAAAAGATTGGTCAAAGTGCAGTTAAACTTGCTAAAGCCATAAAGTATGAGGGAGCAGGAACCATGGAGTTTTTAGTGGATTCAAAAGGCGATTATTACTTTATTGAAATGAACACTAGAATTCAAGTCGAACACCCAGTGACGGAGATGATTACAGGCGTGGATTTACTTAAAGAACAAATTAGTATTGCTTATGGGAAACCCATTAGTTTTAAACAACAAAACTTAAAAATCTTAGGCCATTCAATTGAATGTAGAATTAATGCTGAAGATCCTTTAAAGGGTTTCATACCAACGCCAGGTAAAATAACCAATATTATATTTCCTGGAGGTAATGGGGTAAGAATTGACACCCACATTTATCCAGGGTATGTGGTACCTATTTACTATGATTCAATGTTAGCGAAACTAATAGTGGTTGCGAAAACAAGAAAAGATGCGATTAAGAAAATGCGTGTTGCATTAGAACAATTTATGATTGAAGGTATTGAAACGAATGTTGAATACCAATATATGATTATGCATGAATTAGAATTTATTAAAGGAAATTATGATACTAGTTTTATTGCTAGATTTAATAAGAGATTGGAGAGTATGAGAAATGAATGATTTTATTTCCCAAAGAAAAGATAAGTTAAAACAGTTTAAAGAACTTATCTCTAAATCTGAATCCTCTAAACCTATTGATATTCCTGAAGGCTTATTTTTAAAATGTGAAGGGTGTGGGGATGTTATTTATGAAAAAGAACTAGAACAAAATTTAAATACTTGTCCCACCTGTGATTATCATTTTAAAATTAATGCCACTCAAAGGATAGAACTAATTACCGATGAATCCTCATTTAAACCCTATTTTAATGATATCTCATCATTAAACCCACTAAATATGCCTTCTTATGATGAAAAACTAGAAATCGCAATTAATAACACCAATCAATTAGAGGCTTTTGTTTGTGGAATTGGCTCTATTGAAGGTAAAAAATGTGCCATAGGCGTCTTAGATAGTACTTTCATGATGGGGTCAATGGGCAGTGTGGTGGGTGAGAAAGTCACAAGATTAATTGAACTCTCTATTCAGCAAAGATTACCTCTAGTTATCTTTAGTGCCTCTGGAGGTGCTAGAATGCAAGAAGGTATTTTATCTTTAATGCAGATGGCTAAAACCAGTGGTGCTTTATATTATCATAACCAAAAAGGGTTGCTATTTATTAGTGTCCTTACTAACCCAACTACAGGTGGAGTGGCAGCCAGTTTTGCCTCACTTGGAGATATTAATATAGCTGAGAAATCTTCTTTAATTGGGTTTGCAGGACCAAGGGTTATTAAACAAACTATTAATGAAGATTTACCTGCCCACTTTCAAACCGCTGAATTTCAATTAGAAAAAGGTCAAGTAGATATGGTGGTCAATAGATCAAATTTAAAATCAGTGATTGGGTTAATCTTAGAAATACACCGAGGTAATCATTATGCGTGATTCTTGGGATATTGTTAAATTAGCTAGACACCCTAAAAGACCCACAAGCATTGATTTAATTGGTTATTTGTTTTCAGATTTTATTGAATTAAAAGGGGATAGATTGTTTAAAGACGATAGCTCTATTGTTGGGGGGATTGGTACTTTAAATGGCATACCTGTTACGGTAATCGCAGAAGAAAAAGGTTTTGATACAAACTCGAAAATTCAAAGGAATTTTGGGATGCCTCACCCTGAAGGATACCGTAAAGCAATTCGTTTAATGCGGCAAGCCGAAAAGTTTAATAGACCGATTATTACTATTATAGATACACCTGGTGCTTACCCAGGTGTTGGGTCTGAAGAGCGCGGTCAAGCTCAAGCAATTGCTCATAACCTTTATGAAATGATGGGGTTAAAAACACCCATTATTACGGTGGTACTAAGTGAAGGTGGATCTGGTGGTGCTTTAGCAATTGGGGTTGCTGATAAAATCATTATGTTTGAAAATAGTGTATTTTCAATCTTATCACCAGAAGGGTTTGCTTCTATATTATATAAAGATGCAAGTCTAGCAAGTAAAGCAGCAAACCTAATGAAACTAACGGCTTTTGATTTAAAAGAACTTAATATAATAGATGAAGTTGTATTTGAAGGTAAAGGCCTACATGAAGATAAATTAGTAGGTTATAAAAATTTAAAAGAAGTGCTTATCGATTTTATTAAAAAAGAATCAATAACGCCTATAGAAAAACTATTAGAAAATAGATATATGAAGTACCGAAATATAGGGGTATATCTAGAAGGGGAAAAAGATGAATCAAAGATTTAAAGTAATTGGATCTGGGAAATATGTTCCAGAAACCATTATAACGAATGAAGATTTAGAAAAACTGGTTGAAACCTCTTATGAGTGGATTGTTTCAAGGACGGGGATTAAAGAGCGAAGGCAAGCAACTATAGAAACGTGTAGTGACTTAGCGTATTATGCAGCGCTTGATGCCATAAATAATGCAGAAATTGACAAAGAAGAAATAGATTTAATTATTGTTTCAACCATCACTGGTGAACAAAAAACACCATCAGTTGCGAATCTAGTTCAAGGCAAATTAGGCATTATTAAACCTATAATGAGTTTTGATGTAAATGCGGCTTGTACAGGGTTTGTTTATGGGTTGGATATCGCCTCAAATATGCTTGATGGGGTTAGATTTAAAAAAGCCCTGGTAATTGGTAGTGAGAAACTCACAGAAATTACCGATTATACAGATAGAAATACATGTGTACTATTTGGAGATGGGGCTGGTGCCTTATTAATTGAATATGATAAATTAGCAAAACCAGCTTATTTCTATAACGGGGCAAAACCCGATATGAATGATATATTAACGGTTAAAAAACATATTCAAATGGACGGGAAAAGAGTTTATGTGTTTGCGGTAGATATTATTCAAAAAAGTATCTTAGAAGTATTAAAGTATTCTAATCTGTCACTTGAAGATATTGATAGAATTATTCCACATCAAGCTAATGAACGCATTATTCAATCCGTGAGTAAAGCTTTAAATCTAAGTATGGATAAGTTTAGTATGAATATTGAGAACTATGGCAATACCTCAGCCGCAAGTATTCCACTATTATTAGCGGAATATATTGCCAGTGGCCACAAAAATGAAACAATTCTATTAGTTGGTTTTGGTGGTGGGTTTACCTATGGGGCAGCCATCATATATATATAGGAGAGATTATGAATAATATTACAGAATTATTAGGTGTGAAATATCCAGTCATTCAAGGTGGTATGGCCAATATTGCGACTTCCAAACTGGCTTCAGCTGTTTCTAATGCCGGTGGTTTAGGTTTAATTGGAGCTGGTGGAAATGATGTTGATTGGGTTAGAAATGAAATTAGAAAATGTAAAGAATTAACCGATAAACCATTTGGGGTTAATATTATGTTGATGAGTCCTCACGCTAAAGATATAGCAGAAATGGTTATCGAAGAAGGAGTAAAAGTGGTTACTACAGGAGCTGGATCACCTGCCATTTATATTCCTAAATGGAAAGAAGCTGGTATTATTGTGATACCGGTTGTTCCAAGTGTCGCATTAGGCCTTAGAATGCAAAATGCCGGTGCGGATGCGGTAGTTGCGGAAGGGACAGAAGCAGGCGGACATATTGGTGAATTAACTACAATGGCGTTGATTCCTCAAATTGCTGACGCTTTAACGATTCCAGTAATTGCAGCTGGTGGTATTGCAGATAAAAGAGGTGTTTTAGCTTCGTTTGCTTTAGGTGCAAAAGGGGTTCAAGTTGGTACAGTTTTACTGGCAACAAAAGAATGTCCAATTCATGAAAACTATAAACAAATGATTATTGATGCGAAAGATACGGGTACCGTTGTAACAGGAAGAAATACTAAAGCACCTGTAAGAGTGTTAAAAAATAAAATGTCTGTTGAATACTTAAGAATTACTTCACTGGGTTTACCCATTGAAGAATTAGAAAAATTGACTTTAGGTTCACTTCGAAAAGCAGTTAATGAGGGCGATATTGATCAGGGTTCTTTTATGGCAGGTCAAATTTCAGGGTTAATCCATGAAGTTAAATCAGTCAAAGAAGTATTAGAAGATTTATTTGATCGGGTAAATGCCTATAAAGACCAACTAGAGGTTATGTAATGGGTAAATTAGGGTTATTATTTTCTGGTCAAGGCTCTCAATATCAAGGGATGAGTCTTGATTTTCCTAAATCCAGTGAATTTTATTATAAAGTTAAAGCATTAACATCTCTAGATATAAAAACAGTTATTGAAACTGGTGAATCATTAAATGAAACAAGAAATACCCAACTAGCGGTGTTTTCTCACTCCATGTTAGCGTATCACCAGTTAAAAGAATTAAATCCGAATATTAGTGGGGTATTAGGTTTTTCACTTGGTGAATATAGCGCACTTTGTTCAGCAAACATTTTTAATATTGATACAGCCATAAAACTGGTTTATCAACGATCAATCATTATGAATGAGGCCGCTCTTAAAACAAAAGGGTGTATGGCTGCAGTACTAGGATTAGATGAAAAAACGATTAAGGAAACCTTAAAAGAAGTTTCGACAGGTCAAATGGTTGTTGCAAATCTTAATGCCCCTACTCAAACGGTGATTAGTGGTCAAACTAGTGCATTTGAAGAAACAGTAAATCTGTTAAAACAAGCTGGAGCAAAACGTATTATACCTTTAAATGTTAGTGGGGCATTTCATAGCCCACTAATGAGCGAGGCAAGTGAAAATCTAGAAACTTACTTACGTGATTTAGAATTTAATCAGCCTGTTTACGATATTTATATGAATGTTACAGGCAATAAATTAACAAATGAAAATTTAAAGAATTTAATGGTTAAACAAATTGTTGAACCAGTTAGATTTGTAGAAATGTTAGATAATATGATTAAAGATGGGTTTACACACTTAATTGAAGTGGGGCCTGGGAACGTATTAACGAACTTAGTAAAAAAACAACAAAATGTAGAAGTCATGAGTTTTCAATCCATGACGGATTATGAGACCTTGAAAGGATGGTTGAAGTTACATGGATTTATCGAATAAAGTAGCGATAGTCACTGGTGGTGCTTCTGGAATAGGGTATTTTATTTCATTAACACTAGCAAAATATGGTGCTTCAGTGGTTATTAATTACAACAGTAGTGCTGATAAGGCAAACCAATTAGTGAAAGAAATCAATAGTTTTGGAGGTAATGCTCTGGCTGTACAAGCCGATGTAACCAAATTTAAAGATGCTGAAAAATTAGTCAATGTCACTTTAGAAACATTTGGAACAATTAATATTTTAGTTAATAATGCTGGTATTACAGTTGATAATCTAATACTTAGAATGACTGAAGATCAATTTGATAGGGTGATTAACACAAACCTAAAAGGGGTTTGGAATATGATAAAAGTCTCCTCGAAGACATTATTAAAATCAGGTTACGGAAGAATTATTAATATTTCTAGTGTCTCTGGTATTATAGGTAATGCTGGTCAATCAAATTATAGCGCTGCAAAAGCAGGCGTATTAGGCTTAACTAAAGCGGTTGCGAAAGAATTTGCCGGTAGAGGTATCACCGTTAATGCGGTTGCCCCTGGGTTTATTGAATCAGATATGACTGATAAACTAAACGATACACAAAAACAAACTTGGTTGTCCATGATTCCAATTGGACGGTTTGGTACAAAACAAGAAATTGCCGATGTTGTAGCCTTTTTAGCCAGTCAATATGGTGCCTATATCACAGGGCACACATTATCAGTTGATGGCGGATTGGTGATGTAAGTATGAAAAGAAGAGTGGTTGTTACAGGTATGGGGCTAGTTAGTCCCTTGGGACATACGGTGGATGAAACATTTACCAATATGGTCAATGGGGTTAATGGGATTGATAAAATTACATTAGAAGATGTAACGGATTGGAAAGTTCAAATTGCTGGAGAAGTCAAAAATTTAAATTTTGAAGAGTACTTAGATAGAAAAGAAATCAAAAGAAGTGATCGCGTGGTTAATCTCGCTATGGTAGCGATGATTGAAGCGGCTAATCAATCGAATTTAATGGATGAACGAATTAACCGTAAACGATTAGGTGTTTTTGTTGGCAGTGGAATTGGCGGATTAAAAACCATTGAAGAAGAAGTTTCTACATTTGCCACAAGAGGTCAAGATAGAATGTCTCCTTTCTTTATCCCGAATTCAATTATTAATTTGATTGGGGGAAAGATTGGGATTAAATATCAAGTTTACGGACCTAATTTACCTCAAGTTACCGCATGTAGTGCCGCAACCAATTCGATTGGTGAAGCATTTAGATATATTAGAGATGGCTATT
Organism: uncultured Acholeplasmataceae bacterium; assembly: GCA_964368415.1. Taxonomy (GTDB): domain Bacteria; phylum Bacillota_I; class Bacilli_A; order Acholeplasmatales; family UBA5453; genus UBA5409. Next base: position 7,634 of record CAYJBF010000011.1, read on the forward strand.
TGGAAATGGCCATTACGGGTGGATCAGAAGCACCAATCAATGGTATTGGTGTTGGTGGATTTGCGAGTATGAGAGCTTTGAATACTTCAAATGATATTAATAGAGCTTCTATTCCATTCGATCAAGAAAGAAGTGGATTTGTGATTGGTGAAGGAGCAGGTATTCTTATATTAGAAGAATATGAACATGCGAAAAAACGAGGGGTTCCTATTTTAGCTGAAGTTGTGGGTTATGGTTCTACCTCAGATGCGTTTCATATTACTTCACCGGATGAAAATGCGGTTGGAATTAGAGATTGTATTTTAGAAGCCATTAATGATGCTAAGATTAACAAAGAAGAACTAGACTATATTAATGCCCATGGTACTTCAACCCAGTTAAATGACAAATATGAAACTTTAGGTATTAAAAAAGCTTTAGAAAACCATGCGTATCTAGTTAATATCTCATCGACTAAATCGATGACAGGTCATGCTTTAGGCGCAGCTGGAGCGATTGAATCGATTGCGGTAGTTAAAGCTTTACAAGAGGGTATTATTCCACCTACCATTAACCATCAAAATAGTGATCCAGATTGTGATTTAAATTACACACTGCATAAAGCGGTTAAAAAAGAGATGATGTACGGAATGAATATTAATTTAGGCTTTGGGGGTCAAAATGCGGCTCTTATATTTAAAAAGGTGACTGACTGATGATGGATGTAAAAAACATATTACCACACCGTGAACCTTTCTTATTTGTTGATGAAATACTAGAAGTTAAACCTTTAGAAAGAGCTTCTGGGTTGAAATTAATCTCACCCGAATTAGATTTTTTTAAAGGACATTTTCCTACTAAAAAAGTTATGCCTGGGGTATTGATTATTGAGGCGATGGCTCAAGTTGGGGCTGTTGCCTTACTAAGTCATCCTGATTATCAAGGAAAATTAGCATTCTTTACAGGGATTGAAAAAGCTAAATTTAGAAAAATGGTATTGCCTGGAGATACTTTAATTATTCATTGTGAATTAACCAAAATTAGAGGTTCGTTCGGTTTTGGTAAAGGAACTGCCTATGTTAATGATGAACTGGTTTGTGAAGCCAATATCAGCTTCGCGGTTAACTAATGATAAAAACGTATTTATATTTTAATCAAATTTCGAGTACCTCTGATTACTTAAAAGAAAATTATCAGAGTCTTCCATCGTTAACATTTATTCAAACCGGTTATCAAACCGGTGGAAGAGGGCAATTTGATAGGGTGTGGGAATCAACCGAAAAAGAAAACGTTTTGTTTTCCTTTTTACTAAAGGATATCTTGGTTGATAGACTAGATTTAATTAAAGAGTATGTTTTAGGATCTATTTTGGATACATTGAAACAATATCATATTAGTGGATCTTTTAAAGCCCCGAATGATATTTATGTTAATGGAAAAAAGATTTGTGGAATTTTAATTGAAAATCTAACAGAATTAGAAAATTGTTTATATGTTGTAGTAGGGATTGGGTTAAATGTGAATCAAGAACAGTTTACAGGCTTTAGTGCAACCTCATTAAAGCTTGAAACTGGTAGATTGTTTGATGTTGGTGAGGTTTATACAACATTAAGCAATAGACTTTATGATTGGATGGTACGCGTAAATGGAACTAAAGGAATATATTAAAATTGGTTTAGCTACTGCTTTATTATCAGTTTCGGTATATTTAATGCCCCCACTGACATTACCCTTTTCTAGGGTTCCTTTTACCTTACAAACTATGATAATTGTACTGATTGCTTATATGTTTAAACCTGCCCAAGCATCTCTTGTTATCATGTTATATCTTGTACTGGGAGCTATAGGATTACCAATATTTTCAGGGGGACATGGTGGGTTTGATAAACTGATTGGACCCACAGGTGGATTTCTAGTATTGTTCCCTATAATAGCTTATTTGATTGCATACTTTAAAACTAAAAATAATCACATAATCAATATAGGGGTTGGGTTGGTCTTTTCTATAGGCTTATTATACGCCCTAGCAACCCTGTGGTTGTCCTATAGTGTCAATATCACCTATACAAAAGCTTTATGGATGATGTTACCTTTTGTTCCTTTTGATATCGTAAAAGTGTTTTTAGCGTATTTAGTTTATAAAAGGTTACCTGAAGATTTAATTTACCCTTTAACAAAAGAGGTTCCAATAAAATTAAAAAAGGACTAAGAAAATTTCTTAGTCCAATATAAGATGCCTTCGGGCATTTTTTTATCGGTAGTTGTGGTCAATGTCACTTTCTAAAGTAATGAAAAATCGATTCCATGCGTTAATGGTAACAATCATAACCACAATATTGCTAAACTCTTGTTCAGTAAAATATTTTAAAACATTGTCCTTGGTTTGTTTGTCAACTTCGTGGGTATGAATAAGTGTAATCTTTTCTACCAAATCTAATACAGCTTTTTCTTTATCTGTAAATAAGCTAGTCTCACGCCATGCATTAAGTAGATGCATTCTTTGTTGGGTTTCTCCAATCTTGAAGGCATCAATCGTATGCATGTTTAAACAATAGGCACACCCATTTATTTGAGATGATCGAATTTTAATAAGTTGTCTTAAAATAGGGTCAATTGAAGTTGTTGTAAAATACTTTTCTAAGGCTTGGTAATGACCGATGGCTTCTGATACATTACCAAAAAATGTTTTTCTATCCATTTTAAATCACTCGCTTTCTAAATTCATTATAGTACTATTTTAATGAAAACTGAAATGTTTTACCTATAATAATAGAAGAACTAAATAATTTTAAAATATCGATAGAAAAAAAGCAGGAAGAGAGAGTTTCCTGCTTATTTTTACTATTTAAGTTCCAAATATTTCTTTTCTGGAATTTTTTTGATTTCTTTAGGTACTTCTAAGTGTAAGATACCTTTATCGAATGAACCTTTGACTTCATCGATATCAACGTTACCTATATAGTAACTGCGTTTCATTGTTCCGTAGTAGCGTTCTCTTCTTAAGAACTTATCAGTGTTATCTTTTTCTTCGGTTTCTTTTTTGGTTTCAGCTTCAATGACTAGGTAACCATCATCTATACTCACCTTTATATTGTCCTTATCATAGCCAGGAAGTTCAATAGCTAACTTGTAAGAAGTATCGGTTTCTTTTATATCGGTTTTCATCATACCGGTAATTGTGTTAGGTGTAGCCACTCTAAAATCATTGAAGAAATCTTCGAAGAAGTCTCTATTCTTTCTGTACAAACTCAACATAAATCACCACTCCTTTTCTCATTTTTTTGGACTCTATCTTGAGTTCACTTGTATTATATCAAATCGTTTTGGCACTGTCAAGTATTGAGTGCTAAATTATCAAAAAAAATCACATAATCAATTAAAACCATTTTTAAATAAGCGTTGACAATGAAAAATGATAAGCATATAATTAAACTGAAATAGGGCATTAAACAAACAACAATAATTGAATTGGTTTAACTACTCTTAGAAAATTCTTAGGACTTTTTCCTATGTTTATTCATATAGGGAAAACAAAAATGATTGTAATACAACAATTACAACTGAAACATTGACCGCTACAGTTGAATTCGAGTTAACTTTACTACCTTATGTTGAACCTTCAGTAATACCTATAGTGATGTTGTTTATATGAATATAACCTGTGATGGTTTAGCGGATGTAGTTCATTTAGTCTTTAATGTTTTGGGTTATGAACCAAATTATTTTGAAGATTTATTTCTCTTTGAACTAGGAACAAGAGAGATTAGCTTAAATTGCCATGTTATTACCGTAAAAGGTTGGATAATATTCAACAACCGTTATGCAAGATTTTTTTATGTTCTCCTTTATGATACGCATTTAGGAGTATCACAGTAGTATAAGCGAATAGGCCTTGTGAAATCTTTCTTTTCACAGGGCCTTTTCCTTATAATCATGGTAAAAAATGAAAAACAATCGTATGAAATCATGAAAAACAATAATTTTAAGTGTAATGATAATATTTTTGATATAATGATATTAAATTATGACAACCATAGGAGTCTTATGAAAACAACTGAGGTTAAATTTAGACATTACTTAATTACGAGAATATTAAAACCATTCATATGGCTTTATTTCAAAATAGTTTATAAACTTAAATATAATGTTCCAAAAGTCCATAAAGAAGATGGGCCATTTGTTGTTATAGGAAATCATACGGTAAACCCTGATCCGATTATTATGGGGTTGAGCTTTAGATTCCATCTTTACTATATTGCTTCTGAACAGATATTCAATTTAGGGTTTGTCTCAAAAGTTTTAAAATACTTGGTTAACCCAATCAAAAAGTCAAAATCCGTTAGTGATATTGTGACTATTAGGAAGATTAAGAAAATTACACGAGAATTAGGATCAATCGGGATATTTCCTGAAGGGAATACCACCTATGATGGTGTGACTGTAAGTATTCCATTATCGACTGCAAAGCTGATTAAAGCTTTAAAGTTACCTGTTATTATACTTAACACAAAAGGTATGTATTTTACCAATCCGAGATGGGCTGTTTACAGAAAAAAAGGTAAGACTGAAATCAATTTAAGAACCATTTTAAAAGCAGAAGATTACATTGATTTAACTGACGAAAAACTTCATCATTTACTAAATGAATACTTGCAAGTAGACGCTTATAAGGATCAAGAAACTAAAAATGTACAGTTTAAAGGTTCTCATATCGCGGTTGGGTTAGAAAGATTAATATTCATGGACCTTGATAGAAATATTCCTTTTGTGACATATACAGTTGGTAACAAGCTTAAAAGCAGTGTGAGTGATTTTGAGTTAACCTATCAAACGAATGGGTATGTGTTAACCAATAAAGGTGAAACAAAAACACTCGTAGAATTAAATTGTGAGGTTAAACTTGCCTACTTTAACTACTACTTAAACATGCCTTTTCAACAACTTTTTGTAGAAAATGTTGAGATTATCGAATCGTTTTCAACAAAAAAGATTTCTTATGGTAGATTCGATATTAACTTAAGAAAAGATTCAATATATTTTATCGATCAAAAAGGACAAACGATTACATGGCATTTTGATCAAATTGTTAATATCGCAATTCAAGGCAAAAGACAGGTGATTGTTTATTTAGAAGATGCAACGTATCTTATTAAACTAAATATACCTTCTAGTCCATATAAATACTTACTAACGTATCAATATTATAATCATATCAAATTAGGGGGATATCATATTAATGAACAGCTTTCAGAGTTCGGCCTTTGAGTCATGGGCACTTATAATTGGGTTTTCGGTAGTTGCACTCATGATGTTATTTGGGAATGTCATTAGAAGAAAAGTAAAATTTTTTAGAAACCTTTTATTCCCAACCGCCATCATCGCAGGGTTTTTAGGATTAGGTATTAAATACTTAGTCTATTATATGCCTGAGGTTATTAATCTATTGAATGAAGGCTATACCAATAACTTTTTGGGTGGTATTAAAAGCACACTAGTTAACTTTAATTGGTTACTTCAAGGCATTACTTACCATGCGTTAGCGTTAGGGTTTATCGCAATGGGCTTAAAAATGGTAAAAGATACTAAAACCAGTAAGATGAAAGGTAAACCTATAAAATCAGGATTATTAATTGTAAATACATATTTATTACAAGCTATAATTGGTTTAGTGTTTACTATTGGTTTGGGATTTGTTTTTGATAATTTAGCACCTTATGCAGGGTTATTATTACCTATGGGATTTGGACAAGGACCAGGACAAGCCAACAATATTGGCTCAATCTTTGAAACTCAAGGTTTTGTTGGGGGACAATCTTTTGGCTTAGCTATAGCCACACTAGGCTTTATATGGGCGTCTGCGGCAGGGGTATTTTATATTAACCGTCGTGCTAAGGAAGGTAAATTATCAAGGGTGGGTGAAGATAAATCTAGATTGATAAAATCTTTTGAAGTAGAAGCTGCTGAAGAAATACCGGTTTCTGAAGCAATTGATAAAATGAGTATTCAAATTATCTTTATTATCGTGACGTATGCGATGGCTTACTTGTTTATGAAGCTCTTTACTGGTTTAATTGGAACAAATACGGATTTTGCGACAAGTATGACAGGGCTTATCTGGGGATTTAACTTCATTTTTGCGATGCTCTTTGCAATACTTTTTAAACAAGGGTTAAAGTTTATAATGAAAAAAGGTTGGATGAAGCGTAAATATACCAATGAATATATGTTAAATAGAATCTCAGGGGTATTATTTGATTTCATGGTTTGTGCCTCATTAATGAGTATTAATCTTGAAAGCCTTGCCAATCCAGGGTTAATAATTAGTCTACTAATTATTACCACTGTCGGTAGTGTAGTCACCTATTTTTATTTATCTTATACCACTAAGGTTATTTATCCTGAATACCCGCATGAAGCATTTGCAACCATGTTTGGTAATCTAACGGGTACTGCCCCAAGCGGAATTGCGCTACTTCGAGAAATTGATCCTAATTTTGAATCACCTGCAGCGGATGATTTAGTCACAGGCTCATCAACCGCAATCATGTTTGGTGCACCAATCTTACTAATCACAGGTATTATTTATTTACCGCAGTGGTATTATCTATGGGGATCATTTATTATAGTGATTTTATTCTTTGTGATATTCAACTACTTTATGTTGAAAAAACCTAAGAAAATATAGAATAAATTTAATCAAAAAACAATTAATAAAACGGCTTTTTATAGTCCGCTTTATTTGACAAAACTGCATTATAAGTGTATTATAATGTTGTTAAAATGTGGAGGTAATGAATATAAATGGAAGATAACTGTAGTAATAGGTGTAACATAAATAAAGGAACCCACTTATGATTATAAATATAATTTTAATTGGTGTCTTAATCATCATCAATGGTATTTTTGCCGCAAGTGAAGCAGCACTAGTAGCCGTTAATCATAACCGGTTAAGAGATGATGTAGAAAAAGGAAATAAACGCGCCATCAAGGTAAGTAAGTTTGTCGATAATCCAACAAACTTTTTATCAACTATTCAAATTGGGATTACGTTTATTGGGTTTATTAATGCGATAATTGTGAGTGATGCGTTTAGTGACAGGATTGTCAATTACTTTATCACTAAAGTTTCAATGGATCCAAATCTAATTAGGCCCATTGTCACAATCGTCTTAACCCTTGCGTTAACGTATTTTCAAGTTGTATTAGGTGAACTTGTTCCAAAACGTATTGCGATGCGCTACCCAAAGAAAGTCAGTTATACGTTTGTGGGGTTGAATAATTTCTTAAGTATATTTATGAGACCGTTAGTATGGTTACTAACCGGTAGTGCCAATGTCATTATTAAACTATTAGGAATTAAAATTGATGAAGCTGAAGATAGATACAGCGAACAAGAAATTAGGTTAATGGTCAATGCCGGGAAAAAAACCGGTTCCATTGATGAAACTGAAAGTGAAATGATTGAGAACATTTTTGAGTTTGATGATACCACAGTTGCAGATATCATGACACATAGAACTGAAATAATAGCTATTGATATTGAGGCGTCTAAAGCAGAAGTTATTAAGGTTGTCTCAAAAGAAAGGTTCACAAGATTTCCTGTTTATGAGGATAACATCGATAATATTGTTGGTACCATTCACTCAAAAGACTTATTAGCGTATTTAGATAATTTTAATAAAGAATCGTTTCATTTAAATGATATCTTAAGAAAAGCATTATACATACCTGAAAGTAAAATTGTTTCAGAACTATTCTTAGAAATGAAACAAACTAAACAACATATTGCGATTGTTATTGATGAGTTTGGTGGGACTGCAGGGATTGTTACAATGGAAGATATATTAGAAGAAATCGTAGGTAATATTTTCGATGAATATGATGATATTGTTGAAGAAATTAAACATATATCCGAGAACGTTTACGAAATTGACGGCTTGATTAATTTAGAAAGTGTTGAAGACATTTTAAAAATCGATTTACCTGATGAAGAGTACGAAACCTTAAGTGGTTTTATGATTGGAGAACTCCAAAGATTTCCTAAAAAAGGTGAAAAACCTGAGATTATCTATCATGGTTATAGCTTTAAGGCACTTGATTTAGATACTAAGGTGATTCATAGAGTTTTAGTAACAAAATTAGAAAATCATAAAACTGATCATGATTCAACGATTGAAATAATAGAATAATACATAAAAAAAAACTTAAGTCATTGGATTTAAGGTTTTTTTTTAATTTAAATCATAATTAGATTAATCTTGTTCAGTTAAAAGATGGTCTTTTTTCTCGTCTCTTCTTAATAAGATAAAAGCGCCAATTGACACAACCAAGGAACCGAAAGCTCCTAAGAGTAAGTCCAACATGGTGTCTAATAAACCATAACCTTGAGGATAAAATCTATTGGTGTTGAGCCATTGATAACGTTGCATATTGGTGGGTTTATTCATGAGATTAAAGGTGATTGTATCAGATAAAAATTCAAAGAATTCCCATAAAACCAACAAAGTGATAGTAAAACTAAATGAGAATAAAACGATAAATAAGGCTGGTATACTTTGATTTTTCTTTTGAGAGATGTAATTACTATAAATATGAATACTCTCAAAAGCGACCAGTGCCAATACGATACCACTAATCATATGAACTAATTTATCATAGCCTTTCACTGTCTCATAAAACTCTTGAATAAAACCTAAAACTATCGACAAAAATAAAAAGATTAAAACAAAAATTTCAATCCAATTTTTGAATTTTATATTGTATTTCTCTTTTAAGAATCTCGGTACACTCATAAGAGCGATTGTTAATAAAGATAAAAATACGTTATTGATTGCGTTGTCTCTAGATGTAATAGATAAATCAAGGAATATACCTAATAATGATGCGGTTAATTCTAATAAAGCTATTACAACAAATAAATAATAGTAGAAATTTGGATTTCTTAAAAAATTTTTTTTCATATGGGTACCTCACTATAAAATATGTATTAAGATTACCCCTCAACTATTTGAGAGAGGTTTTTTACAAAACTAAAGCATAAATCGTTATAATGGTAGAGAGCTAATCTTGCAGCTGCACAAGCTGGGTCTATCTTAGGCTCAGTTATTT
>CAYJBF010000012.1:0-16317 GCA_964368415.1 uncultured Acholeplasmataceae bacterium
AAACACCTCTTAATAATGCACCGATGTTGTCACCAGCTTCTGCTCTATCAAGAATTTTTCTAAACATTTCAACACCTGTAACAACAGTTACCTTAGTGTCTCTAATACCAACGATTTCAGCTTGGTCGTTAACTTTAACTGTACCACGGTCAACTCTACCTGTAGCAACGGTACCACGACCAGTAATTGTGAATACGTCTTCAACTGGCATTAAGAATGGTTTATCAGTTTCTCTAACTGGGTCATCGATGTATTCATCAACTGCAGCCATTAATTCATTAATAGCAGCTTCATATTTTGCATCGCCTTCAAGTGCTTTTAAAGCTGATCCACGGATGATAGGAATATCATCACCAGGGAATTCATATTCGCTTAATAATTCTCTTACTTCCATTTCAACTAAGTCGATTAATTCTTCATCATCAACCATGTCGCATTTGTTTAAGAAAACAACTAATTTAGGAACTCCAACTTGTCTAGCAAGTAAGATGTGTTCTCTTGTTTGTGGCATTGGACCATCTGCAGCAGATACTACTAAGATCCCGCCGTCCATTTGTGCAGCACCGGTAATCATGTTTTTAACATAGTCCGCGTGACCTGGACAGTCAACGTGTGCATAGTGACGTTTATCTGTTTCGTATTCTACGTGAGAAGTATTAATAGTAATACCTCTTTCTTTTTCTTCTGGTGCTTTGTCAATTGCCGCATAATCCATAACTTTTGCAAATCCTTGTTTACCAAGAACAGTTGTAATTGCAGCGGTTAAAGTTGTTTTACCATGGTCAACATGGCCAATAGTACCAATGTTAACGTGTGGTTTAGTTCTTTCGAATTTTTGTTTTGCCATGATATATTTCTCCTTTATATTTATAAATTATTGTGTTATATCTACCAATCATTATTTTAACTTATTTAAATTGGTTTTGCAAGCCTTTAGGCATTTCTAGACTTGACTATTTCTTCTGTAATTGATTTAGGTGCTGCCTCATAATGATCAAATTGCATTACGAATGTTGCGCGGCCTTGTGAATTACTTCTTAAAGCTGTTGCGTAGCCAAACATTTCAGATAGTGGAACGAATGCTTTAATACCAATTGCATTTCCACCTCTTTGTTCTTGAGACTCTAATCTACCACGTCTTGAAGTGACATCCCCGATGACGTTACCAATGTATTCGTCTGGTGAAACAATTTCAACGTTCATGATAGGTTCAAGTAATGCAGGACCACCTTTATCTTTAGTACCTTTTAATGCCATACTTGCGGCAATTTTAAAGGCCATTTCAGATGAGTCAACATCGTGGTATGATCCATCAAATAATGTTGCTTTCACATCCACAATTGGATAGCCAGCGACAATACCATTTTGTAAAGCTTCTTCTAACCCTTTTTGGACTGCAGGAATGTATTCTCTTGGAACAACACCACCTACAATAGCATCTACGAATTCAAAGCCTTTACCTGGGTTTGGTTCGAAACGTAACCATACATGACCGTATTGACCTCTACCACCGGATTGTCGAACGAATTTGCCTTCGATTTCGCAAGTTTTCGTAATTGTTTCACGGTAGGAAACTTGTGGCGCACCAATGTTCGCCTCAACTCTAAATTCACGTTTCATACGATCTGTAATAATGTCTAAGTGTAATTCACCCATCCCAGAAATAATTGTTTGACCGGTTTCTTTATCGGTATAAGTTCTGAAGGTTGGATCTTCTTCTGCAAGTTTTACTAATGCAGTAGACATTTTATCTTGGTCATTCTTAGTTTTTGGTTCAATTGCAACACTGATAACTGGTTCTGGGAATTTCATTGATTCTAATACCACATCAACTTTTTCCGCAGCAAGTGTATCACCTGTTGTTGTATCTTTTAACCCAATCGCTGCTGCAATATCACCTGCATAAACCATATCGGTTTCTTCACGGTGGTTCGCATGCATGATAAGTAGACGTCCAAGACGTTCTTTCTTACCTTTGGTTGTGTTTACGATATATGAACCATTCTTGAGTGTTCCTGAATAAACTCTAAAGAATGTAAGTCTACCCACAAATGGGTCTGTCATAACTTTGAATGCTAAAGCTGTAAATGGTTCATCGTCATTTGATTTAATAATTACTTGTTCTTCATCACTATTATGACCAACGATGTCTTGGACTTCGATTGGAGATGGTAAGTAATCCAGTACGGCATCTAGAGCAAATTTAACCCCTTTATTTTTAAATGAGGAACCGCAAATAACTGGGAAAAATTCAACATCTAATGTTCCTCTACGGATAGCTCTTTTTAACATTTCAACTGAAATCTCTTCACCTTCAAGGTAAGAAACCATTAGTTCTTCGTCAAAGTCTGCTACTGCTTCAATAAGTTCAACACGTTTTTCTTTAACAATGTCTTTTAAGTTTGCTGGAATTTCAATTTCTGTGTTGTTTTCTTCTGGATTACCATCATAGTGGAAAGCTTTCATTTCAACTAAGTCAATAATACCTGTGAAATTACTTTCAGATCCAATAGGGTATTGAATTGCAGCTGTTTTAACACCTAAACGTGTTTTAATACTTTTAATCGCGTATTCAAAGTCTGCACCAATTTTGTCCATCTTGTTTACAAGAATAACTCTTGGGACTTTGTATTCTGTTGCTTGACGCCAAACAGTTTCTGTTTGAGGTTCTACACCCGCTTGAGCATCTAATACAGTGATTGCACCGTCTAATACTCTAAGTGATCTAGAAACTTCAACTGTAAAGTCAACGTGACCTGGGGTATCAATGATATTTAATTTATACCCTTTCCAGTATGCTGTTGTAGCGGCACTAGTAATCGTTATACCACGTTCTTGTTCTTGTTCCATCCAGTCCATTTGAGAAGCACCATCGTGGGTTTCTCCTAGTTTATGGATTTTATGAGTGTGGAACAAAATTCTTTCTGTAGTTGTTGTTTTACCAGCGTCGATATGCGCCATGATTCCGATGTTTCTTATCTTGTTAATTGGATATTCTCTTGACATAAATTACCACCTGTAGTGAGCGAAAGCCTTATTTGCTTCAGCCATTCTATGGGTGTCTTCTTTTTTCTTAACAGCGGCGCCTGTGCCGTTTGAAGCATCTAAAATCTCTTTTGCTAATCTTTCTTCCATTGTTTTTTCATTGCGTAAACGTGAATATTGTACTAACCATCTTAAACCTAAGGTTTGTTTTCTCTCTGGGCGCACCTCAATTGGTACTTGATAGTTTTGACCACCAATACGTCTTGATTTAACTTCTAGAATTGGGGTAATATTCGTTAATGCTTCGTTGAACACGTCAACTGCATTTCTGCCAGTTTCTTGTTCGATTTTTGAAAATGCGTTATATAAAATTGTTTGTGCTGTACCTTTTTTACCGTCTAACATAATCGTATTAATTAATCGTGTCACTAATTTTGAATTGTAGATTGGATCAGGTAATACATCGCGCTTAGCGATATGTCCTTTTCTTGGCATATATATCCTCCTTTCAGATATACTTAAATGATTTTATTATTTTTTAACTGCTTTAGGACGTTTTGCTCCGTATTTTGAACGAGCTTGTTTTCTGTTTGCTACACCAGATGTATCTAATGTACCGCGAACGATGTGGTATCTAACCCCTGGTAAGTCTTTTACACGACCACCACGAACTAAAACAACACTGTGTTCTTGTAGCGAGTGTCCAACACCTGGAATATAAGCGTTGACTTCAATACCATTAGATAATCTAACACGCGCATACTTACGTAAAGCAGAGTTAGGTTTTTTAGGTGTCATGGTAGTTACTCTTACACAAACCCCACGTTTTTGTGGACTGTTTAGTTCAGTTTCTTTCTTTTTAAGGCTGTTGTATCCCACACTTAGGTAAGGTGATTTTGATTTGTAAGTCTTGTCTGTTCTACCGTTTCTAACAAGTTGTGCTATTGTAGGCATAAGTTCTCCTTTCTACCGGCCACGTAACCCGGTGTATCATTTTTCTTCTTAAATATATGTTTTGGCTTATTAAGGCTCAAAACACAATTAAAGTATGTGTCATTTTTGACAGCGTTTTAATTATACCTCTTTTGATTTTATTTGTCAACATTCTTTAACCTTATTTACAAAATATTCAAAATCATGAATAAAGCGCCCTTGTTACAGGACGCTTTTAAACTGATTAATATTCTAAGTCTTCTTCAATTGACTGAATTGCTGGTTCATATTCAAACGTTTTATCTTTTAAGATACCAGTACCTGCAGGAATTAACCCACCAATAATGACGTTTTCTTTTAGACCGTGTAATTCGTCTGTCTTACCACGAATGGCAGCATCTGTTAAGACTCTTGTGGTTTCTTGGAATGAAGCCGCTGATAAGAACGATTCACTTTGTAGTGATGCTCTTGTAATACCTAGTAATTCAGGTTGACCAACTGCTGGGTGCTTACGTTCCTTGAAGGCTTTAGCATTTGCTTCTTTAAATTCGCGAATTGATACTTTCGCGCCTGGTAATAAGCTTGTATCACCTTCATAAATGATATGAACTTTCTTAAGCATTTGGTGAATAATGATTTCAACATGTTTATCACTAATCGCAACCCCAGTTGCACGGTAAACTTTTTGAACTTCTTCTAAGATATATCTTTGAACTTCTTTTACGCCTGTAACTCTAAGTAATTCTTTCGGATGGATGGAACCTTTATGAAGTTTTTGACCCGCAACAACAATATCGCCCTTCTTGACAAGTAATTGTGCGTTTGGATCAAGTAAATATTTTCTTTCTTTCGATTCTTGTCCACCTTGTGGATTTTCTTTAATGGTTACAGTAATACCTGTTTGACGTGATTCAACACGGTCAACTTTACCACCAATTTCTACAATTACGGCCTGACCTTTAGGTTTACGCGCTTCAAACAATTCTTGAATACGTGGCAACCCTGCGGTAATATCGCTCGCAGAAGCAACCCCACCAGTGTGGAATGTACGCATCGTTAATTGGGTACCTGGTTCACCAATTGATTGTGCCGCAACAACCCCAACCGCTTCACCAACTTCAACCGATTTGTTGGTTGCAAGGTTTCTACCATAACAATGTTTACATACACCATTAATACTATTACAAGTTAAGACACTCTTAATTTCAAGTTGCGTATTGCCGTGTGCCACAATGACATCAGCAATTTCATTGGTTACAAGTTCATTACGTTTAAGTAATAGTTCGCCAGTTTCTTTTGATATAACATCTTCATTCGTGTAACGACCAATAATACGGTCAATAAATGGAACAATTAATTTACCATCATCACCATAAGTTGAGTCTACTACGATACCTCTATCCGTACCACAGTCTTCCATGTCAACGATTAAATCTTGAGAAACGTCAACCAATCTTCTTGTTAAATAACCTGATTCAGCAGTCTTTAAGGCTGTATCGGTTGAACCTTTTCTCGCACCGTGCGTGGAAATAAAGAATTCTGATACCGTTAAACCTTCTTTAAAGTTTGCTTTAACCGGAATTTCAATGACTTCACCTGTTGGGTTATACATCAGTCCACGCATCCCTAACATTTGGGCAAAGTTCGATTTACTACCACGGGCACCTGAGTCAAACATCATGAAAATGTGGTTATCATGATTAAACTCTTTCATAACACCTTTTTCAATGTCATCACGTGCATTCTTCCACTCTTCCACAACAAGTTTATATCTTTCTTCGTTGGTTAATACACCATCTTCAAAATATTCTTGAAGTTGTGAGACGTGTTCTTCAGCTTGTTTAACTCTTACTTCTTTACCAGAGAAAACATTCATGTCTGAAGCAGAAACAGTAATCCCAGAAATTGTGGAGTATTTGAATCCTAAATCTTTTAATTTGTCTAACATCTTAGAAGTTTCACTTACTTCAAAGCGTTTGAATACTTCTGCAATGATTCTTGATAAGAACCCTTTACCAAATGATTCTGGTTCAGGTAATGTCTTAAGAATTTCATAGACATTTTTCCCTTTTTCAATGAAGTAAATATCGTTAGGTTGAACGTTTAAGTTTTCTTCTGTTGGTTCATTTAAATAAGGGAATGATGGGGGAAGAATTTCATTGAAGATAATTCTTCCTAAAGTTGTAACTAAATACTTTTTCTTTTGTTCTTCTGTGAAATAGTGATCTAATGTATTTGGATCTAAAGTAATCATAGTATGAAGACCAATTAGACCGTTTTTATAGGCAATATACGCTTCATCATATGAAGAATAGAAGTGCCCTTCATTAGGTTCACCTTTTCTAGCGATTGTTAAGTAATAGTTACCTAAAATCATATCTTGAGATGGGGTAACAACTGGTTTCCCATCTTTAGGGTTTAGAATGTTGTTTGAAGCTAACATTAATAACCTAGCTTCAGCTTGAGCCTCATGTGAAAGTGGTAAGTGAACCGCCATTTGGTCACCGTCGAAGTCCGCGTTAAATGCTGGGGTTACGAGTGGGTGGAGACGAATTGCTTTACCTTCAATCAATTTAGGTTCAAACGCTTGAATCCCTAGCCTGTGTAATGTAGGGGCACGGTTTAATAACACTGGGTGTTCTTGAACAACCGCTTCTAATGCGCTCCATGCATCATCATCAGCATTTTCATAACTCTTCTTAGCTTCTTGAATTGAACCTAATCTAACCGTTAATTCACGAATAACGAATGGTTTGAATAAAGTAATGGCCATTTCACGCGGAATACCACATTGGTACATTTCTAAGTCTGGACCAACAATAATGACGCTTCTCGCACTAAAGTCAACACGTTTACCAAGTAAGTTTTGTCTGAAACGACCTTGTTTACCACGTAACATGTCACTTAAGGATTTAAGCTGACGATTCTTTTCAACGTTCGCTCTTCTGCCTTTTTTAGAGTTATCAATTAAAGCGTCAACTGCTTCTTGTAACAAACGTTTTTCGTTTTTAATAATGAGTCTTGGAACAAATTGTTCTTTTTGACGTTTTAAACGGTTATTTCTGTTTAAGATACGTCTATATAAATCGTTTAAGTCAGTTGTCGCAAAACGGCCTCCGTCTAGCGCCACCATTGGACGTAAGTCAGGTGGAATAACTGGAAGAACGTCTAAGACCATCCATTCAGGTTTGTTATCACTATTTTTGAAAGCTTCAACCACTTCTAGACGTTTAATGATACGATCACGTTTTTGTTTAGAAGGCGATTTTAATTTCTTTCTTAGTGTTTTTACTTCTTGTTCTAAGTCTATTTCTTGAAGCAATTTTTTAATCGCTTCAGCACCCGTCATCGCAGTGAACTTATTACCATATCTTTCATAATATAAAGAGTACTCTATTTCTGATAAAATTTGTTTTTTGGTTAATTCAGTATCACCAGGGTTTCCTGGGTTAATAACAATATAACTTGCTAAATATACAATTTCCTCTAAGTCTTTAGCTTTAATATCTAATAATAAAGCCAGTCTTGAAGGTGAGTTCTTTAAATACCAAGTATGAACTACTGGTGCTTCAAGTTCGATGTGACCCATACGTTCACGTCTAACTTTAGATTCAGTAATTTCTACGCCACACTTATCACAAATTTGGCCCTTATCTAAGTTTCTCTTTTTACCACAAGCACATTGATAGTCTTTTGTAGGTCCAAAGATTCTTTCACAGAATAGACCGTTTTCTTCTGGTTTTAAAGTTCTATAGTTGATGGTTTCGTGTTTTAACACTTCACCATAACTCCACATTCTAATTTCTTCTGGACTAGCCAGTCTAATTTTTAAATGGGAATAATCTTTTGAACCATAAGCTTTGTTTTTAGGTTTAGCTTGTTCAATTCTCACATACTCACTTACATCAATTGGTAAGTCTTCACTTTCTTCTAAATCAATGTTGTAAAGTTCGAATATCTCATCTAGTTCTTTTTTAAATAAGGCATCATCATGTGTCAAAGTATCATAATCTTCTTTTGACATTAAGAACAAATCTTTTGTTTCAGTAATATTAATTTCACTTAACGCTTGTTCTAAGTCTTTGGATAAACTTAATGATTCAACTTGAGCAGGTATTTCATATTTTCTTAAAATAGGGAGTATTTGTTCAAATTGAGATTCATCTTCTCTAAAAATGTATTTTCTTAATTGCGTTAAAGTAAATCCCGCTAAGTCTTCTACTGTATCAATCCCTGATAAGTGTAGGGCAACAACAATTTCTTCACTTAATTTAAGATCTTTAATCGCTATTTTATTTAAATCAGCTGTTTTCAAGTTTAAAACCTCCCTCTTCGATCGAATGGACTGGTTTGGTCAACAAGTGATTTGTTCACTTCGTTTTCACCGGTTTCTGCATCAATTAATTCAACATATAAACCAAGTGATTGAAGTTCACGGGTAAGGACTCTAAATGATTCAGGAATATGGGAATCCGGAATTGGTTTACCATCTGTAATAGCTTTATAAACCTTATTTCTACCTATAATATCATCTGATTTAACGGTTAAAATTTCCTTCAATGTGTGTGCCGCACCATATGCATAAAGTGCCCAAACTTCCATTTCCCCGAATCGTTGTCCACCATTTTGTGCTTTACCGCCCATTGGTTGTTGGGTAACAAGCGTGTATGGTCCAACACTTCTTGCGTGTAATTTATCTTCAACCATGTGAGATAACTTAATCATATACATGACCCCAACGTTAATCCTATTTTCATAAGGTTCGCCGGTACGGCCATCATACAATACACGTTTACCATCTGGAGCCATATTGGCTTCAGCCATAATTTCGCTTAAATCTTTTTCTGATAATCCATCAAATACTGGTGTGGCAACTTTAATGCCAAGTTCTTTGGCAGCCATTCCTAAATGGACTTCTAATACTTGACCAATATTCATACGGCTTGGAACCCCTAGTGGGTTTAACATAATGTCAATTGGTGTACCATCTTCCATGTACGGCATATCCTCTACTGGTAAAATCTTTGAAATAACCCCTTTATTACCGTGACGTCCCGCCATTTTATCCCCTTCAGAGATTTTACGTTTTTTCACGATATAGACACGAATCGCTTCATTGATACCAGGTCCTAAATCGTCTCCATTTGCTTTAGAGAAATGTTGGATTGAGTGTACAATACCACCACCACCATGCGGTACTCTTAAACTTGAGTCTCTAACTTCTCGTGCCTTCTCATTAAAGATTGCTTGAAGTAGTTTTTCTTCAGGTGTTGGGTCTGTTAACCCTTTTGGTGTAATCTTACCAACTAAAATATCCCCTTCATGAACTTCTGTTCCAGGAATGATAACCCCACGGTCATCTAAATATTTAAGTTGTTCAGTTGGTCCGTTTGGAATTTCACGGGTAATTTCTTCTTTACCTAATTTAGTATCTCTTGATTCAACTTGATGTTCATCAATATGAATAGAGGTATATACGTCTTCTTTAACTAATCTTTCGCTCATAATGATCGCGTCTTCATAGTTGTAACCTTCCCAAGTCATAAACGCTACTGTAACGTTTCTACCTAAGGCTAATTCACCTTTTTCTGTAGAAGGTCCGTCCGCAATAATTTGTCCAGCTTCAACCACTTCACCCACTTGAACGATTGGTCTTTGTAGGATAGCGGTATCTTGGTTTGATCTTAAGAAGTTAATTAGTATAAATGTTTTTCTTATTAGTTTATCTGTTTGTTTTGCAACTCTAATCACATCATAAGCATCCCAGTTAAATGGTTCATTAATGTCATAAACCACTTTACCTCTGGTTGTTGTAATGTTTTCAGTTGGTTTAACCGTTACTTCTATTTTTCTTGAATCGGCATATGTAACTATACCCGCAACATCAGTGACAATTGTCGCACCTGAGTCTTTAGCGGCACGGTATTCAACACCTGTCCCAACAATTGGGGATTCTGGTACTAATAATGGTACGGCTTGACGTTGCATGTTCGCACCCATTAAGGCACGAGAAGCATCATCGTGTTCTAGGAACGGAATTGATGAGGTCGCAACCGATACAATTTGTTTTGGACTTACGTCCATAAATTTAACTTCACTCTTTTCAAATAAGTTTGTTTCACCAAGTAAACGTCCAACAACGAAATCGTCAACAAAACGACCATCATTGTCAAGTTCAGTGTTCGCAGAAGCAATCAATGAAGATTCTTCTTCACCTGCGGTTAAATAAATAATCTCATCCGTAACAACAGGTTCTCCAGCTGCATTAGTTGATACTTTCAAGTACGGCGTTTGAATAAATCCGTATTGATTCGCTTTTGCATAACTTGATAAACTACTGATAAGTCCGATTGAAGGACCTTCTGGGGTTTCAATAGGACAAATTCTACCATAGTGTGATTCGTGAACGTCACGAACTTCAACGCCGGCTCTATCACGTGCAAGACCACCCGTACCTAAAGCGGAAATTCTTCTCTTTTGAGTTAATTCTGCTAATGGGTTAATTTGGTCCATGAATTGTGAAAGTTGGCTTGATCCAAAGAATTCTTTTAAAGAAGCCGTTAAAGGTTTAATGTTAATTAAACTTTGCGGGGTTGCCTCAGCAATATCTGCTGTAGACATCTTATCTTTAATATTCTTCTCAAGTTTGGATAAACCGATTCTAAATTGGTTTTTTAATAATTCGCCAATTAGTCTTAATCTTCTGTTTGATAAATGGTCAATATCATCGATTGTTCCCACACCATCATAAAGATTAAAATAGTAACTAATTGAAGCGATAATATCACTAACCGTTATGTGAAGTCTATCTTCAGTAGAGTCATTCCCCATAATCTCAATAATTTCTTTTGCTGTTTTATCTTTATCCGCTTTTACTGATACAAGTTCAACAAATACATCTCTTCTTTGAGATTCTTTTCTGAAGAATTCATTTCTTTTACCAGATACTAAAAAGTATTTAATGACATTTTCATCTAATTTATTACGAACCATTTGAAGGTTGTATAAATCAGTTTCCGTAATTTCATGACCAACATAAATGATAGGTTTACGTTCAGTATCGTTGTTTTCATTACGTTTATAGTCTTCTAAAATATCGATGTCTGTTTTTGCATAAACAGTTGCATATTTTAAATCACTTAAATTGACAAGTCTATCTTGGTTCTTATAAATGTTAAAGTACACTTCATCATCTACAGCAGTGCCTTTTTCATATAAAACTGAACCGTCTGTAAGTTTAATATCTTCTTCAACAAATGTCTTTAAATATTTTAGTGCTTCAGCATTTAAACCATTTCTATTAACAAGTAATGTATGTCTTACATCAGGGGTTAACACTGTCCCTTTTGTAACAATGATTTCGCCTGTTAATAAGTTAACGATATTTTCATTAATTTTAATTTGTTTTTGATATTTAATTGGTTTAACTAATTCGGTTGAACCATATAAATTTAAGATGATGTTTAGTTTTTCAGCATTCTTAAAGTATTGTTCTTTACCATACTCATCTTTTTCCACAAACACAATTTGGTTTTGGAACTTTTGAATACGTGCTCTAACATCTTTTGTAATTTTTTCACCTTTTTGAACTAAAAGCGCTGCTTCAGGTGAATCTTTTGGTAAATATAAAATATCAGAGTTAGCATATTGTTCCGTTAAGTCAGAAGTCTTAACACCAAAAATTGCTGTTTCAGATTCGTTTTGAAGAGAATCTTCTTTAGCAAGGATATTAACTCGGATTGATTCTTTATGTTTACTAATAATTTCGATGGAATTTAGATCAACGACAGCGTTTTTTTCAATTAAAACTTCACCTGTTTTAACATCAATAATGTCTTTCGCATACGTATACACTGTAGGATTGTTTACATAAGGAATTCCTTGTGCGATTGTTTTTAAACGTTGAACAACATCTAACTTTTGACCATATTTGTAACGACCCACTTCTTCAAGGTCATATCTTCTAGGATCAAATAAACGCATTCTTATGAAGTCTTTAGCTGCTTCAATAGGAATTTTTTCTCCTTGACGCATTTTTGAATATAATTCTTCAATTGCAATATTAGAATCAAAAATACTATCTTTTTCATCTTTCTTAAATGTTTCTTCAAGTTCTTTCGCAAAAGTAGGGAATACTTTTTGAACTGCTTCATAACCGTTAAAGCCTAAAGCTTGAATCATTGAAGTTAGTGATACCTTTTTAGATCTGTCTAGTTTGCCATAATAAATATTTTTGGCACCCATTTCATACTCTAACCAAGCACCTCTTGTTGGGATTACTTGGCTTTGGAATTTAACAATGCTATTTTTCTTATCAAATTCGCTTGTGTAATAAACACCACTTGAACGTACGATTTGCGAAACAACTACACGTTCTGCACCGTTAATAATAAATGTACCTGTCGGTGTCATATATTGGAAATCACCCATAAAAAGTTGTCTTTCAACAACTTCCCCTGTTTTAACTTTTTCTAATCTAACGGTAACGAATAATGGCTTAGAGAAGTTTACATCTCTTTGTTTAGACTCCATTATGTTATACTTTGGTTCTTCAAAACGATGGTTTGAAAAGTAAAGTTTGTAATCCCCGTTGTAAGATTCGATTGGTGATAACTCTTCAAATAAGAGTTTTAATCCGTCAGTCACAAACCATTCAAAAGAACTGGTTTGGATCTCAATCAAATTTGGCAAATCAACGTCATAGCGCATATTTGAATAATTGCGTCGTTGTGCTTTTTTTCCGTACTGCACGTTACGAAATCCCATTTGTTCACGCTCCTAAATTGTGGTATTTCTGAATATTTTTTCACGAATTTTTAATTTTTCCAGGCATAATACTGCATCTTAATATTTTATATTAATATAGGCAAAAAGTCAACCCTTATGAACCTTCTTCATTCGTAAAACATGATAACCTTTATTTTTAGTAACTAATTCAACATTACTAAATAAATTTTGTAAATATTTTAAATGTGATGGTGCCCCTTGTTTTTTCTGAATCACTATCCAAAATTCACCATCTGGATTTAAGTGTTTATATGTCTCATCATATAATTTGAAAATAGTTTCTTTTCCCGCTCTTATGGGTGGATTTAAAGTAATGCAGTCAAATAATCCAGTAACATTTTTATACCCATCACTAATGATGGAATGTGTTTCCACTTTATTTTCTTTTGCATTTTCTTTAGTTAGTTCTAACGCACGGATATTTATATCTGATTGTGTAACTTCCATAACAGGATATTGTGTTTTTAAGACAATCCCAATTACACCATAACCACATCCTAAATCTAATAATGATTGATAATTATTATATTTAAAAGCTTCGATTAAGGTTTTACTTCCAAAATCAACTTGGGATTTAGAGAAAACCCCACTGTCAGTGAAAAAACGGTAAGTAATACCGTCGTTCACATAGACAATACGTTGGAAGTCGTGTTTTAAGTTGGGATCATTAGTAAAGTAATGATTTGACATCGAACATCTCTCCAAACACAAAAACCCGAGCCCTGCCCAGGTTTAGTGTGTAAATTTTAATTATTTAACTTCAACTGTTGCCCCAGCTGCTTCTAAAGCTTCTTTAGCTGCATCTGCGTCTTCTTTCTTAACGTTTTCTTTAATAACGCCGTTTTCAGTTTCAGTTAATTTCTTAGCTTCAGCTAATCCAAGTCCTGTTAATTCTCTAACAACTTTGATTACTTGAATCTTTTGAGTACCAAATGATTTGATAACTACTGTGAACTCTGTTTGTTCTTCAGCTACTGCTGCGCCTGCTGCTGCTGGAGCTGCTGATACTGCAGTTGGGTCAATACCAAATTCTTCTTTTAATCCGTCAACTAATTCTTTGATTTCAAGAATAGTCATTTCTTTAATAGCTGCTACAAATTCAGCTTTTGTTAATTTTGCCATGTTTAGTTCTCCTTTTTCTTATGCTTGTTCTTGTTCTAATTCTGTGATCATGTTAAGGCCAATTGAAAGTTCTTTCAGTGGCATTAATAAACCTGCTGCTAATTGTGTTAATAGTGTTTCGTAAGATGGTAATGTAGCTAATTCTACGATTGCATCTAAGTTTGCAACTTTACCTTCAACGATACCGCCTTTAACAACTACTTTTTTATTTGTTTTTCCAAAATCATAAACGATACGTGCTGGTGCAACGACATCTTCATTTGAGAAAACCAATACTTTTTTGCCGACTAGTTCTGGACTAATTTCGCCGTAACCAGCGAGTTCCATTGCCCGTCTTGCAATGTTGTTTTTGTAAACAGCCATTGTGCTGCCTTCTTTATGAAGCGCAGTTCTTAGTTCCGTAGTTTCTAAAACTGTTAAACCAGCATCATCAAAAGCAACGATCGTTTTTGCTTGTTCGATACGGTCTTTAAGTTCGGAAACCTCACGTTGTTTACGTTCCAATACGGTTTCTTTCATAAGTTCCCTCCTATTGTTAAAATAAAACCCTCATATGCCAAGACAAAGAGGGTTATAAAATCATTTTTATACTACCTCGGTAGGAAATTAAGGCTTAGCCACCTACTGTCTTTGGCGATTAATTTTTGGTTAAGCTTTTAGAGATTCTTCATCAAGACGAATCCCAGGTCCCATTGTAGATGATACAGTAATATTTTTCATGTATACACCTTTAACGGTAGATGGTTTCAAACGACTCATCGTTTGATAAATTGCTTTTGCGTTTTCAATTAGTTTTTCAGTACCGAATGATACTTTACCAATTGGAGCTTGAATATTGCCGACTTTGTCAACACGATATTCGATTTTACCATTTTTAATTTCATGAACAGCATTGGTAACATCCATTGTTACGGTTCCTGTCTTAGGGTTAGGCATTAAACCTTTTGGCCCTAAAATACGACCTAATTTACCAAGTTCAGCCATCATGTCAGGTGTTGCCACCATAACATCGAAATCAAACCAACCACCTTGGATTTTTTGTAAAAGTTCAGTATCTCCTACAAAATCCGCACCAGCTGCTTGAGCTTCTTTAGCTTTTTCTCCTCTAGCGATTACAACAACCGTTTGAGTTTTTCCTGTTCCATGAGGTAAAACCATCGCGCCACGTAAATTTTGTTCTGCTTTACGTGGATCAATATTTAAGCGAAAAGCAATCTCGACTGTTGCATCAAACTTTGTAATTGAAGTTTTTTGCACTAGGTCGAACGCTTCATTAACTGCATATTTCTTAGCTTTATCAACTAATTTTGCAGCTTCAGCGTATTTTTTTCCTCTTTTCATATTTTTTCCTCCTAAAATGTGGTCTAGCGGGATATCCTCCCACAATTTAGACGTAGATATCTAAATTTTTAATCTTTAATTACAACGCCCATGTTTTTGCATGTTCCTGCAATGGTTCTCATTGCCGCTTCAACATCATAAGCGTTTAAATCTGGCATTTTTAATGTTGCAATCTCTCTAAGTTGAGCAGTAGTAATTGAAGCTACTGAAGTTTTAGAGTTTGCCGCACCTTTTTGAATGCCTGCTGCCTTTTTAATTAAGTCACTTGCTGGGGGTGTTTTGGTTATAAATGTAAATGTACGATCATCATAAACAGAAATTACAACTGGAACAACATAACCCATTTGGTCTTTGGTGCGTTCGTTAAATTGTGAAACGAATTGTGGAATATTAACACCAGCTTGACCTAAAGCTGGCCCTACAGGTGGCGCTGGATTAGCTTTACCTGCCGCAATCTGTAATTTAACTACTTTTGTTACTTTTTTTGCCATTAGACACATCCTCCTTCTTTCTTATAAGTATGTGGTAAACGGAACTGGTCCTGCCACTATGGTGCATCTACACACGCTCAATGATTTTATCAAACAAATCAAGTTTTGTCAACAGATTTTTTTATTCTTTATTAATGCTTTCTAAATCTTCAGTAAAAGGACGGTCCGTTTCAATTACGGTTGCAGTGTTTTCTAATAGTTTAATAAATAAATCTATTCTACCACTTTGATCAGGAAACTTCCTAACCTTCTTAAAATAGGTAAATGCGATGAATTTATCATTTTTAAACGTTAGTTTAATATAAGGATGTTTAAAATTATATTGCCCCAGTTCAATTTCTCTTAAGTCGGAAAATGCATATTTATAAACATTCCCATCATATTTAAACCGCATCAAACCTTTAAATGTATAAATATTAAAATGCGTTTCATTATAGGTAAGGATAGCTTGAGGATAACCTTCTATAATGCCACCATCATTCGGTAAAATACCTATATATGTGGGGTTAGTTAACTCAAATACACCCATTTCATTTAATTCATTTATCATCTTAATTGCGCTCATTATATCACCCTCTTAATTTTATCATAGTTTGCGAAAATATTTTTAGTATCATACTTATTTTTATAGTTTCATTCTATTTACTTATTTCAATAC
>CAYJBF010000013.1:0-16040 GCA_964368415.1 uncultured Acholeplasmataceae bacterium
GCTAAAGGAATTACTAAAGC
Organism: uncultured Acholeplasmataceae bacterium; assembly: GCA_964368415.1. GTDB lineage: Bacteria > Bacillota_I > Bacilli_A > Acholeplasmatales > UBA5453 > UBA5409. The sequence continues at coordinate 21 of CAYJBF010000013.1, forward strand.
TTGTTTATCTAGAGCAACTTTATCTTCATTAGAAAGATCAGAAACTGTTACTTCTGTAGAAGATGTGAAGTATAAGAATGGTTTGTTGGAAGCCCACGCTAATGGGGTAACAACGTCAACTTTCTTACCAACTACGATAGTTGCTAATAATGCTGCTGCATCTTCAGATACCGCAGTACGGCTATCCCATTTCATTTGGATAGAGGCACCGTCTAATCTTTCGAATGTAACAGTAACGTTGTCGTAGTTATCTTTATTAACTGTTTTAACCACTAAATTTGTGAATTCAACTAAACGACCTTGGTAATCAATCATTGCTTCAGGTGTTAATGCTGCTGCATCAACGTTAACCGCTTCAGGCATAACGCCGCCTTCAACCGCAATAATTCGACCTGTAAGAGGTGCTATTTGTCTTAATCCACCATATTCATCACGTTCACCAATTACTTCTACATTCTTACCTAAGTTTGCTGCTAAAACTGCAAGCATATCGGCATTAGATGTATAAATTGCAATACCTGCATCGCCTTGTTGGATAAAGTAAGTTCTGTAGTATTCGCTTGCTGTAACAACACCAATCACGCGAATAACTTCAGGACCTTTTACCATATCAACCACTTGTTGAACGGTTGATAGTGGAACGATACCAACTTTAATGACTACTTCAACTGTAGCGGTAGCATCACCTTTAGTGATGACTGCTGTTAAAGTAACTGCAATTTGATCAGTAGCATGTGGTGTAACAACACCCGTTGTAGAATTAATTACCTCTTCATTAGAAGATGTCCAAACCACGTCAGCACCACTAATTGTAGATGCTAAATCGTATTCAGTAGCCTCAATTTGAACTTGAGGGAACATGGTTGATACTAAACCTTTAGCAGATGCTACAGATTCTTCGCCTGTCAATGGAACTTCAACGATATCGTCTTCAGTTCCTGTGAAGATAAATGTGAAAATCTTTCTATCGGTTCTTAATGAATATAAATAAACTTCTAATTTAACTTTCTTGCCATCAAATTCTCTTAATGCTGCAATATTAGATTTATAATAAATCATTAATGCATCTGTAGTCATTGGAGAGTTTGCGTTAGAGTCAACTGTACCATCAAATAATGGATTAACTAAGAATACGTCATAGTTTCCAGTGCCTTGAACTAAGACTTTGGCAGTAATTTCTAAACGTTCATAAGGGAATCCATTTGCACCAATTTCTGCTTCAGTAGGAAGTGATGCGATATACGCTTCAATGTCTAGTACTTCTGTTGCTTCAGGGTATTCAGCTTCAGAATCTAGAGGTCTAGTAATTGTTGTAAATTCAACTTTCTTAGTCCCATTAAATTGCCATGAACCAAAGTAGTAATCAACTAAACCAACGATTTCATAAACGTTACCAGCTTTAATAGATTTTTTAGGGGCTCCGTTTGTAAATACATAGAATAAGTCAACACCATCATAAATCATATAGCCATCACCAGATACGCCAAGTACAGTCACTTTCGGAACAGTTACATAGGTGTCAGGTTTTTCTGGTAATGCTTGGTTAGCTTGGTATAATGCTTTAGCTTCTGCTAAACTTTCTACTTCTACTGAAGGCACAGCTGCTAATACAATAACATCAAAATCTTTTGTATCAGTATAGCCGTGATAGTATAAAAGTGCAGTTAATCTAACCGTTACATCTTCGTCTTGACGGTTAACTTCACCAAGAGGTGAAATGATATCTGGAGAGTCAGAAATCCAATCAATCATAACCCCTTCTCCGCCTGCTTCAAGAGGTAATTCTAAATCATCAACCACACCATCACCAGTACCAGTTAATAATAGAGAGCCTTTTGCATCAGCAATTCTATCTAAAGCTGGTTTAACTTTAATTGATGGAACAGTAACGATGAATGATCTTTCTTGATCACCAATGGTTGCTGTTAAAACAACCGCTTGGTCTTCCTCGCCCCATGCTGGACGTGTAACAACACCCTCTACAGTAATAATATCTGCGTTGGTAGTTGACCAGGTAACGTTTCTTCCTAAAACACTAACAATAAGCTCAATGTTTTTTGTAGTTGTATAAGTTTCTGATACGTCATCAAATTCAATATCTTCACCAGTTAATTCAATAGCAGCAAGTGCTTCTTGAATTGAAGGGAGGTCTTTGGCTTTAACTACTACAGTAAACTTCTTCTCTTCAACCACTTTTTCTAATGTTAATGTCGCAGTAATTTCAACTGTTACATCTGCGTCACCTCGAGTGACTTCACCAGCGTTAGTAACTACTAATGGTTTATCTGAAACCCAAGTAATTGCAATGTCGCCAGCTTTACTAGGGAATGTTAACTTCCCTTTTACTGAGTTAGCCGTATCTGCCCCTGTAAATCCAATTTCTAGGGTTTCTAAAGCTTCATCGACAAGTTTTTGGTCATTATTGCCACCACAAGCTGCAAGACCAATAACAGCCACAATCGCAACAACAAAGGCTACGATGCTTTTGTAAAAACTAAATCTTTTAATCTTCATTTTCTTCCTCCTTGTGTTTTATTCACTTAATATTATACTCGCTTTACCCGGTAACATCAATTGATAACTTTCGTAGTATCTTGTTACTGGAGCGGTAATTGAAAATGTCATGTTAATTTGGAACTCATAAGATGGTACAAGTTGTGCTGTATAACGGTCAACCCTTATTGTTACTGGGTTTTTAAACTCATCTTCAGCATACACTGTATACGCATCGGTTGGACTATTGGATTGTGATAATCCAACACTCTTAACCGTTAAATTATCAATTCTTACAACCCTGCCATAATAATCAGCCATTTGGCTACCGTCAATCGCATGGATTTGAACCACATTATCCGTAGAAACTAAAATCATATTGTTCATCGAATAATTGGTTAATTGTAAAGAATCATTGTAATAAGTTGCAACCAAGCCTTGAATGGTTACTTCATAACCAATTTGAAGTTCATTGGTTAGCGTACCTGCGCCAGTATAAACATAAATTCCAACCCCGTCTTTTTCTAAAAAGATGGAATTGCTGACTTTGGCCGTAACAACACCACTAACTAAAACTTTCTTACCATTATATTCCGAAAAATTAATGATTAACTCATTAATGGATATTGGCGTTCCTTCTCTAGAATAATCATAATCCGGATCTTCTTCACCATAAATTCGTTTTCCAGTTAACTGGGTTTCAGCTGCAGCAACCGTAAATACTGAACCGTACTGGGTTACTTCAGCGGCTTTACCAAAAGCATAAGCTTGTTCAACAAGCTCTAAATTTAAAAGTCTCGTTTGTCCGTCTTTAACATACCAAACCCACGCTAAGTAACGGTTATTCCCGTCAGTTCTTTCACCTTCAGCTTCTAAAATAATTTCATCAGCAGTATCCAACGTCTGTCTTACAAAGTCAGCCGCTTTAATACCCCATGGGTCAAATTTAGATGTTGCTTCTGGTGCATCAATACCTAAATAACGGACCGCAAATCTAAGCCCAGTAATTGGGTCTCGAAAGTTTGTTGTATCGGCATCAGTATGGCTTGATAACGTTACAACCCCAATGCCGTCATTAATAAATGATTTACCGTTATAAGGTTTATCTAATCTAAGCGAATCGGTATGGTTTGTATCAAATGCTGGTACAATAACGGATATCGTTCTAACAACAGTCGTCGTAAAACCACTGTTTTGAGATACATAAGTAACTTCATAATCCCCGACTTGATAAAAGTTGACTGCACTAATTGTTACGCCATTTTTGTCTTTAATACTTAAGATATATAAGAATTGACCAAAAGGAATATCATTCCCTTTATAGTCTTTTGCTGTAACACCTTCAGTAATATCAAAACTTGGTGGATTGCCTTGGACGGCCGCATAAACCGTAGCATTCTCTGCACCAAATATCATTGGTGCAGAGGCCATAGCTACAGCTATTTCAACTCTAATCGTTGTTTCTTTACTTACTTCATCTCCAATATTAAACCCTATATAACGAATGAACTCCCCTTCATTAACTTCACTTGAAGCTACTTCTCTAAAGTTTATCGTCATACCTAAATTTTCAAACAATGTTTTTATTTCAGTTTGGGTTTTACCAGATAAATCGGTTAATGTAATGGTTTCTTCTAGTGGTGGATTATCTTGATTATTACACCCAATTAAGCTAATTCCAATAAGGAATAAACCGATTAGGGTTAAATATTTTTTCAAGTGACTATCCACCTAAGTTTGCTTCAGTGTAAGCGTAATAAAGTGCAACATCAATGTTTCCATCACCTAACATAATTCTTTCTAGTGCTAAACCAACTTGGTTTCTTGCTCTTGAGGAACCGATAAATGCAGGGTCAAAGTACATATGATCTTTTTGTGTATAAGCGGCATTTGCGCCCATAGAAATATAAAGTTGGTTGGCTGTTGGGTTATTTAAGAACTCTTGATAAGTTGCTGATTCATAACCACTTGTTCTTACAGGTAGATACCCTGTATTCATTGCCCAATCCACTGTATTTTCAGTATTAATAATGTGTTTTAAGAATAACCACGAAGCAAGTTGTTCTTGGTTTGTTCCTGTCTTAAGTAATGAAACGTTCGTTCCTTGTTGGATAACCGCTTTATTTGCTTCTTTATCTGCGTTATAAGGAATTGCTGCTACACCAATTTCAAAGACTGGTTGTTTTGTAGTTGCATCAATTGGTGGCACGTTATATCTAACACCTGCACTTGAGCCAATTGTAATGAATGTTTGTTGGTTCACAAATGGTGTAGATGCATATTGTTGATCCCAGAACTCTGGAAGTGTAATAATACCTTTATTGGCCTTAAGGAATTCCATGGCTGCTTTGGTATTTGCATCTGTATGCCATAAGTAGTTACCTTTGAATGTACTAAAGTCAATTGAAGTATAAGCCCCTGCCCATTGTCTAGTAAACGTAATAAATGCGTTACCAGTTGAGTCATAAGCAGCTGGAACAACTAATTTCTTCGCATCGGCAATCTTAGTTGCTAAAGTTGGATCATTCGCTGGATTCGCTTTTCTTACTTGTGCTTCTGCAATCGCATCCCCTTCAGCTTTTAATGCTGGTGCCATAGCAATCACATCTTGCCATGTTGTTGGTACAGTTAAACCAAGCTTATCAAATACTGTCTTGTTATAAATCATTACTTCAGTTGATTTATTGAAAGGTAATGAATAGTAAGTGCCCGCTGCATCGTATTGACTGTTTTCTTCTAAGTAAGAAGCAATAATATCATCAATCGCATCCGCCCCATTTAAACCATGAATATCTGATTCGATATAAGGGTTTAATTTAAGAACCGCATTACCGTTTAAGTATTCAGCGACATGGTCTGGGTATGCTTGGACTAAGTTCGGCATAGCATTAGCTGTAATCGCGTTAATCATATTGTTCTTTAAGGTATCATAGTTTCCTGCGCCAGCTGGAATAACAACTGTAACGTTAGGATAAATTTTCTTAAAGGAATCAGCATATTTTTGAAGTAAAGCTTGGTTTGCTTCACCCATTGCATGCTCCATAGTAATAGTAATTGGTTGGCTGGTTAACGTGATTGGAATTTCAGAAGAAAGTACACGTAAAACAATCGTTTCACTTGCTCTTAAACCAGCACTATTTGTAACTCTCACAGTGATGTTATAAGTACCTGCTACAGCAAGTAGGTAGACCCCTGTTATTTCAATTTGACTTGTTAAATTACCATCAATTTCATCGGTTGCAGTAACCCCTGCGATTGGATTAAAATCTCCTGAACCGATATAATAAGTTTGGTTTGTTTTAACGCCTACTAAGGTTGGTGCAGTAGCTGTAGAGCTTGAGTCTTTAACGGTTAATGAGATTGTTTTTTGGTCTTCATTACCAGCACTATCAGTCAACGTTAAAATAATCGTATAGGTACCAGGATAGTTAAGGTCATCGGCATCAAAACCACTAACAACAATATCAGAAACCTTGATATTCTTGTCTTCACGGTCTGAAACAGTCACACCTTCTAATGGATCATAGGTGCCGCCTTTTTCAACTATCGGACTTAAATTTACACCATTTATTTTTGGTGCTTCATCTCTTTGTTTGGCACATGCTGATATAAGCAGTACTGCAAACAAAGCGATCATAACTGAAGCAATTCTTTTCATTTGTTTTCCTCCTATTTTTAGTGAACAAATCATATAAAAATCTATTTGGTTTAAAAAGGAATTATCCTTTTGTTCCACTTCTTCCAACACCTCTAATAATATACTTCTTAAGTGAGAAGAATATAATTAAAAGTGGCACAGTAACAAGGGCGGTAGCCGCAAGTTGAATGTTATAAACTGGTCTAGCATCACTACCGACTCCGGTAACGAAACTGGTGCTTCTTAAGGCAACCGAGATTAACCAGTTTTTTTGACTTGGCGCGACAAGTTGAGGCCATATATAGGCATCCCATGCACCAATAGCAGATAAAATAGTAATTGTAATAATGGTGGGTCTTGCGATTGGAATCATTACTCTTGTTAAGTACTTGAAATCTCCACATCCATCGACTTGCGCAGCTCTATATAATGTATCTGGGACTTGTTTAAACGATTGTCTTAAGAAGAATATATAGAATACGGATGTCATAAACGGGAAGATTAGGGCTGTAAATGAATCGTACCAGCCTAAGTTTCTAATGGTAATATAGTTTGTAATGGTGTAAAGTTCGCCAGGAATCATCATGGTCATTAACAAGATTGAGAAGATAAAATCTCTTCCTTTAAAGTCTAATCTTGAGAATGCAAAGGCTGCCAGGATCGTTGTGGCAACGGTCCCAATCATTGAGACAATCCCAACAAATACGGTGTTACCAATAAACTTCCAAAAATCAAATCTCGTTAAAGCGATTTTAAAGTTAACCCAGTTCATTTCATCAAGTCCAATAAAGAATCTTGGATTTAAAACCGTTGTTAATTCTTGATGGCTCTTTAATGCCGTTAAGATCATCCAATAGAACGGAATAAAGATAAATAGTGCCATTAATGTTAAGAAGGTGTATGTAACAGATAATCTAACTACTTTACCAACCAATGCTTTACGGCCTAACTTTTCTAAATCTTGTTGTGCTTTAGTGCCTTTAAGTGCTGCAACCTCTTGATTGCGTATTTCAATCGCTTTTTCTTTACCTAAAGTCTTTTTATTAGCTCTATAACGTTTATTAGCTTTAAAGAATGCTACTATCTTATTCCATAAACTAATTGTATTGGCTTTTAAGGATTTCATTCCAACAACAAACCCTTTACCTAAGTTATATTCTTTAATCACTAACATTTCTTTGTTGGCCATCATAAAACGAATGATTGCCCCAATAATGTTTAGTGTAAACAAAGACATAAGTGCGTATAGGATTTGAGAACGGTAATTCCATTCATCCATTTCAATCGTTTCTTTATCAATAACCCGTTTCATATGAATGACGTTAGTTGGAATAAAGATGACTAAGTACCCAATAATTAATGAGATTAATATATTAAGAGTTGCTGAAGAGACCGTTAAGAATCCAAATAGGTTATAAGTTGTATTTACCACATCGGTAATCACTTCTGGTTCTACTAAGATAACAAAGAAGTAGATAACCATGGCTAAATATAAGAGACTATATAAAATATCAACTAGCGTTGCAATTAAATCTAGACGTTTAATTTCTTTCGTTATGCGTTTCATATGAGCCTCCTAGTAGTGGACACGTTTCTTACCAACCCAAAGTTGGATAAGCGTGAACACTAAAATTATACCGAATAAGATTATGGCTGCGGCACTGGCTAAACTCATCATTCCGTCTTGTCCTGCTAATGATATATAATCATAGACGTAGAAGACAATCGTCTTAAGGTTAATTGCGCCGTTTGCTCCGGTAGTGATAACCCCGTCTTTGTTGATAATCGCAACAACACTTGAATACGTTTTGAAAGCACCAATAACTGAGGTAATTAAAATATAAAATATCATTGGACTTATCATTGGTACTGTTATTCGCCAGAAAGCCTTATTTTTAGATGCCCCATCAATTTGAGCGGATTGATAATACTGTTTATCAATGCCTTGAATACCGGCTAAGAACACAATAATTTTAAATGCTAACCCGTTCCAAATGGAATAAATTAAAATAACACTCATCGCTGACCAGTAAGTCGCTCCAACCCCAATCCATACAATTGGATCAAGTCCAATCCAGGTTAATATTTGGTTGGCTAACCCGAGGTTAGATAAATCATTACTATTTCCTTTAAATATAAAAGCGAATACTAACCCAATCGCAATTGAGTTTGTTACATATGGTAAGAAAAATACAGACTGGAAAAAGCCTCTTAACGGCTTAATCGAGTTTAATGCGACTGCGATTAATAACCCAACAAGAATCGTAATTGGTACACTGATTAATACAATCATTGAGGTGTTATAAACCGCTTGTCCAAAATTGGCATGTTTTAATACTGTGACATAATTTCCGATTAACGTATAGCCTTCAAAATCGCCTCTTTGAATGTTATATCCTGAGTAAAAAGAGATTAAGAACGAATTGATAATCGGATAGAATGTAAATATCCCTAATAAGAGTAATGCTGGTGCTAGATAGAAGATTGCTTTTAACCAAGCCGGCCACTTAACAATAAATCCTAAATGAATTTTTGTTAAGAAGTTTTCTACCCTTTGGCCAAAATGGTGAATCTTACTTCTAAGGAACCAGGCTATATTTTTTAATGTGCTGGCTTCTTTCATAGAACTCTTTCACCGGTTTCCTTGCTAAATAAGTGCACTTTACCTGGTTTAACGACTAATTTAATTGATTTTTTACCAAATACAGTATCTGAATCAACTAAAGCTCTAAGTTGTTTGTCTTCTACTGAAAAACGGATCATAGTATCTCTACCAATGTGTTCAACGTTCTCTGTATCCACAAAAATACCTTCTTCGCTTACTTTAAAGTCTTCAGGTCTAATCCCTACATCATATACGCCGTCTTTGGCAGTTGTAGTTCCAATAGCAACCCCTCCAACAATAATTTGTTTATTCTTAACAGTCCCTTCAATCATGTTGATTGGTGGGTTTCCTAAGAATTTAGCAACAAAACTATTTTTAGGGTTATTATACATAACTTGAGGGGAGTCCATTTGTTGTTTTACCCCAAAGTCTAATACAACCATTGAATCAGAAATTGACATTGCTTCTTCTTGGTCATGGGTAACGAAGATTGTGGTAATGCCTGTTTCTCTTTGAATACGCTTGATTTCTTCTCTCATTTGAAGACGTAATCTAGCGTCAAGGTTTGATAGCGGTTCATCAAGTAGTAATACACGTGGTTTTTTAACTAAAGCTCTTGCTATCGCAACTCTTTGTTGTTGACCACCAGATAGTTGAGCTGGCTTCTTATCTAATTGATCTTTAATACCAACCAATTCAGCCATTTTGTCCACTAAAGCTAATGCTTCATTTCTTGAAACGTTTAAATTCTCAAGAGGGAACATAATGTTTTGTCTAACCGTCATATGTGGATATAAAGCATAGTTTTGGAAGACTAAACCAATTCCTCTTTTTTCAGGGGCTAATTTAGTAACGTTATCTTCACCAAAAAAGATTTTTCCACCTGATGGCTTATGTAAGCCTGCAATCATAAATAATGTGGTTGATTTTCCACAGCCCGATGGGCCCAACAATCCAACAAGTTTGCCTGAAGGAATCGTGATATTGAGGTCGTCAACAGCTCTTGTTTCGTTACCTTTCTTGTCCGTAAATACCTTTGTCAAACCTTCGAGTCTAATTTCCATAATATATTACTCCTTTATAATAATGTTATTTATTTAGTCTGGAAAAAATAAAAGTACTCTAAATTACTTTAAAGTACTGTCTATAAATGCGTTTAAAAAAATTATTTGTTGATAAGATAATTGTAGTCGTTAAGATGATATTGCTCATTTATGTGTCCACCTCATCAGTAATATTAATTATACATTAATTAACCCTTTTAATCAACGGGCACAAAAAGACGTACAGGATTGTAAGTTTTATTTACTTAACCTTGGTTTATGTGCTCTTTTATTTTAAACAATAGTTACCATAATGTCAATGAAGTTTATCTATTGCCTTTGTTGCCCTTTAGTTAAATAACTAAAATTCAGCGTGCTTAGGTGTTCTTGGGAACGGGATTACATCTCTGATGTTTTCTACACCTGTTAAGTACATAATCATTCTTTCAAATCCCATACCAAATCCAGAATGGACGCAACCACCATATCTTCTTAAGTCTAAGTACCACCACATATCGTCTTTTGGTATACCCATCTCATCCATTCTTTGTTCAAGAAGTTCTAAACGTTCTTCTCTTTGAGATCCACCAATTAATTCACCAGAACCCGGAACCAATAAGTCAACCGCTCTAACAGTCTTGTTATCTTCGTTTAATCTCATATAGAAAGCTTTAATATCTTTTGGCCAGTCTGTTACAAACACAGGACCGTTAAAATGTGTATCAGTTAAATACTTTTCATGTTCTCTAGCTAAATCTGCGCCATAAGTTGGTGTGTTTTCAAACTTAACTTTAGATTCTAATAGAATTGTAATCGCATCTTGGTGAGTTATTTTTTCAAATTTAGAATCTTTTAGTTTATTTAATTTGTTTATTAAACCTTTTTCAACAAACTTATCAAATAGCACCATTTCATCAGGAAGTGTTTCTAGAGCATCTTTAACAATGTATTTAACCATTGCCTCAGCAACATCCATCATGACCTCTAAATCAGCAAATGCCATTTCCGGTTCAATCATCCAGAACTCTGAAGCGTGACGTTGAGTTTGTGAGTTTTCCGCTCTAAATGTAGGACCGAAAGTATAAACATTTCTAAAAGCCATTGCGTAAGCTTCAGCCTCTAATTGGCCTGTTACGGTTAAGTTTGTTTTAATGCCAAAGAAATCATCTTTGTAGTTAACGTTGCCATGCTCATCTTTTGGAACATTGTCTAGTGGTAGTGTAGTCACTGTAAATGTTTGACCCGCACCTTCCCCATCGTTACCTGTAATTAGTGGGGTGTGTACATAAACAAAGTCATTTTCTTGAAAGAATTGATGAATTGCATAGGCCACTCTGCTTCTCACTCTAAAAACAGCATTAAATAAGTTTGTGCGCATTCTTAGGTGGGCGTTTTCTCTTAAAAACTCTCTTGTGTGACGTTTTGGCTGAATTGGATATGTTTCATCTGCATCACCTAACAAAACGACACTGATGGCCTTAACCTCAAAAGCTTGTTTCATACTAGGCGTTAAAACAAATGTGCCTTTAACAGAAATACTTGATCCCACAGAAATCTTTTGAATTTCTTTAAAATTCTCTAATTTATCTTCATAAACAATTTGAATGTTTTCTAAAGTAGTTCCGTCATTGACGTTTAAAAAGCCAAATTCTTTTTGTGCTCTATTGGTTCTAACCCAACCAGCAATTTCGACTTCTTTATTTTGATAATAATTTATATCTTTTTTAAGCTGTTTAACTGTAATCATAATCTAACCCTCTTTTACTCATGTTCTCGATATATTATATCAAATTATAAAGAAAAAAACGATATGGCTAATCGTTTTCTTCTTCATCTTCGAAATCTAATTGTTTTGAGTCTAATAAATCCTTATCTACCTTCGAGATTTGTTTAAATCTATTTGTAATTTTCGTGGAAGTGATGTTTAGTTCGTCAGCACTCTTACTGAGTGTTTCTACGGTACGTTTTAATTTATCCCATCTTGAACTATAACGTTTAAACTCATCAGCTAACTTATTAAGTTCTCTTTGAATTTGTTGTGAGTATTTTGTTCTTTCGATATCTTTAAGCGCCATTTGAACAATCGATAGTATCGCTAACAATGTCGTAGGAGAAGCTAGCAAAACGCCTTTTTTAAGTCCGTAATCGTTTAAACCTGTATGATTTGCGTGAATATCAGAAAATACTGCTTCAGCTGGAATAAACATGATGGCTTGTTCTGCTGTAACGTTGGGAATGATATATTTATTTGATATATCATCAATATGTTTTTTAACATCCGCTTCAAATAACTTACTTGCAGCTACTCTATCTTGTTCTGAAAGAGTGTTATCGTATTTTTTTCTATAGTTTTCTAGCGGAAACTTAGAATCAATACAAATATCACCAGTTGGCTGCGGGGCGTGTAGTAACATATCTACTCTTGTACCATTACTAAGTGTTGCTTGAACTTGATAAATTTCGGGTTTATTCTCTCCATAAATTGCTTCAAAAATTTGAGTTAAAGCAACTTCACCAAAAGCACCTCTAGCTGTTTTGTCAGATAAAATATCTGATAAAGACATGACATCTGTTGATAACTTATCTAGATTCTTTTGAGCTTCATCAATTTTAGCCAATCTTTCAACCACATCAGTAAATGTTTTATTGGTTTGTTCAAACCCCTCACCTAATCTAAAATCAACTCTTTGATTTATTTTATCTATTTGTTCATCTAGAGATTTTATCATCTTATCTGAAAACTTAATGAAATCATCGGTCATCTGTTTATCTGATATTGATAAAGTTTTAGCAACACTTTCTTTAAAGTCTCCAATTTGCTGAGCCATACTCACCAATATCTTTTCCGATAATTCGGAAGTGTCATTATTTTGAATTTCTGGTTTTTTCAATAACAATAAAACCAATAATCCGATCGTAACCAAAACCAACACTACTAAAAAAATTATTAACATTTGAGTTGTGTCCATTTAACATCAAACCTTTCTTATTCTATAAAATAAATGTGTTTTACGTCATTTTTATCCGTTTTAACGTAAAACGAAATATAAGTATCCTTAGATAATATTAAGTCATTCACTGTAGTGGCAACTAAATCGCTGTTTAATCTATACTTTTGATTTCCATTACTATTAGTAATGGAATCAAATCCCCTACTAATTAAATCGGTACAATAATATCTATCTTGGGTTCTGAATATAAAGAAAAAATTATATTGCGCTTCAATATCTACTACATGGTTCATAAAATTATTGACTTGATTAATTTCTTCTTCAGTAATACCTTTTACTCGTAAACCAAAAAACTCTTTTCTATAATAGGTTCCGAAGGTGTTATAAGTTGGGTCATTTTCATTTCTAAAGCTCGGATTCAACCAATAATTTGTTGTAATAGATGATGTTGTTGAATCAGTACCGTTAATCAACACATCGAAAAATCCTTCACCAACACTAGGTATACCTGAAATCTCATAAATCTGGTTATCTTTCCCTACATAAGCGGCGTGTCCACCAAAATAAAATGTTACAAAGTCATAAACGCCTGGTTTATTTGCAAACGGAGATTGACGCGTAACCAAAATGTCTCCTTCAGCACCCGGATATTTTAAATTATCATTAAAAAAAGCAGATCTTTCAAATTCATCTGGGTAATAGGTTTCACGTGAAACTTGATAATATTTAATTGTGTCGGTGCTAATGTCCTCTCTTAGGACTGCTTTTGAAGTAAAATCCTTTATCTCTTGTTGGACCATGACCCATTCTGCAGCTGTTTGACCTGTTAAGAACAATAAAAATCCTGCAAACAATATAAGGATTAACTTTACACCCTTCCATATTTTCTTCTTCATACCATTATTATAACACTCTCATTTGATAACATCAAAGAAATAAAAAATAGGACTTTCGCCCTATTTCTTCTTTGGTTTAACTATAATAGCACGCTCTTCGCCTGTGCCTTCTGATTCTGTGTAAACATCTCGCCATTCAGCTAATTTAGTATGAATGATTCTTCTTTCATATGAATTCATTGGATCTAATCTAGCTTCAACACCTGTGAATGCAACTTCTTTTGCAACTTTTGTTGCGAGTATTTCCAATTGACGTTTACGGTTGTCTTTATAACCAGCAATATCCAGTGACACTCTTAATGGTTCTTCACTTAATTTATTTAAGTAATTCCTTAAAAGTGTTTGTGTCGCATTTAGAGTTCTACCTTCGAATCCAATAATAAGTGCATTCTCATCACTTTGTATGTTATAGGTTATTTCTTTACCTTCGCCGATTGTTCTAAATTCAGTGATTACATCAACACCTAATTCCGCGTATAGATTTTCTAAGTATTTCTTTCCTTCGAAAGCTAAGTTAATGTCTAAAACTGCTTCGTAGACTGTTGAAGACCCTATTCCTAAAATACCTTTTTTCTCTTTAATAACTGAGATTTTGATGTATTCAAGAGGCATATTAAATTCTTTAATTGCTAATTCTTCAGCTTCTTTAATTGATTTTGCTTCAAACTCAATCCTTTTCGTCATAATTGATCACCACCAGATCTTTATTTTTCATTTTATGATATTTTGCTTCGCTAACTTTTCTGTTAATTAAGTTTTGTCCGATTGAATACGTGTTACCTACTACCCAATATAATGCTAATGAGTTACTTCCTAATGAAATACTGAACATCATAATTACCATGAATATTTGCATGTATTTCATCATTTTCTTGCTTTGAGCTGCTTGATCACTTTGTGGACCATATTTCGAAGTATCTTTTTGATAGCTTGGTTTTCTTGTAGATAACCAGTTTAATAGTGCACTTGTACCGGCTACTATAAATGCTAACAACCAGCCCTTCCAGTCACCTTCAGCTTGTCCGAATAAAGCTTGTAAGTTCCCACTCTTGCTTAGATCAATTCCTAAGAAATTCATGTTCGCCACTTTATCTGCCCACACGCCTGTTGCAACCACAACGTCATCTACTAATTGTTCTTTAATCCAAATTCTTTGAACTACTTGGTATACTGCGATGAATATTGGCATTTGAATTAACGGCATCAAACATCCTAACATATTAATCTTGTGTTTTTTATACACTTGAGCAGTTTCCATTTGCATTTTTTGTTGTGATTCGCGATCTTTTCTGTTTGCATATTTCGCTTGAATTCTTGCAATCTCTGGTTGCGCAATCGCCATCTTAATACTTAAATCATTACTTTTAGCATAAATTGGCCATGCAATAGTACGAATAATAATAGTAGTAATAATAATACCGATCCCAAAGTTATTTCCAAATAAACCTGCAAATAATTGCATAATCCATCCAACTGGTATTACTAATATCCAGTCAAACCAGTTAGCAACTTCACCATCAAATGTGATTGGTCTATTAACATCGCCGCTACATCCGGTCAAAACCAACAAAAGCGTTACTAACGCAAATACGTATAGTATTTTCTTATTTTGTTTCATTTTTAATCTCCATTTCGCGAGTTTTCTTTATTAAATTTTTAATGTTTCTTTCAATCTCAGTATAAGTGAGTTTATCTGCATCTTTCTTGACTACAACAACATAATCTATTCGAGGAAGATCTTCTATAGATGCAAAGATCATTCTGATTTGTCGTTTAATTTTATTTCTCATTACTGCATTGCCATATTTCTTACCGATTGATACAGCGAATCTGAAATGATTGAAACTGTTTTCTTTGTAGTATACTACAAAGAATTTATTTCCATAGCTTTTTCTATGGTGGATCGTGGCATCGATTTCTTTTGTTTTCTTAATTCTAAATTGTTTTTTCATTTTTTTTAAGTAAAAAACGACCACAAATAATATCTTCATATTTTATCTGGTCGTTCTGGTTGTTATAAAATGTATATTTAGTTTTTAAGCTGATAATCTTACACGGCCTTTAGCTCTTCTGCGTGACAGAACTTTTCTGCCATCTTTTGAAGCCATACGTGCTCTGAAACCATGTGTTCTTTGATGTTTAATCTTACTTGGTTGATATGTTCTTTTCATAAATAAACCACCTTTCTTCCGAAATCGTGCTCTTTTAATTATAAGGGTTCAGTTTTGAAAAGTCAACATAAAAAATGAGGAAAAAAACATAATCGTATTTTCATGTGTAAAATTAAGTTATCAACGTGAAAATTGTGGATAAAATTTTTGTTGGAAGTTGGCCATTGTGGAAATCTTTGAAACCTTATGAAAACAAGTAGTTAACACGTAAAAAGTATATATAT
>CAYJBF010000014.1:0-15271 GCA_964368415.1 uncultured Acholeplasmataceae bacterium
CTTTATAACCATTATACAAGAAAAATCAGAAATTATAACGTTTGTTTGTTAAGATTGAGTAGCAGGTTCGCTTACCTATTACGACATGGTCAATCACATGAATTCCAATGGTTTTAGCTGCTTCTATTAGTTTTTCTGTCGTTAATATATCATTTTTACTGGGACTAGGGTCTCCTGAGGGATGGTTATGAACAAAGATTAAACTAGCTGCATTAAAACGCATCGCATGTTTAAAAATATCTCTTGGGCTTATTAAACTTGAATTCAATGTGCCGACAAATAATAATTTCTTACTTAGAATTTGATTTTTCATATCTAAATAGATAACAAAAAAATGCTCTTGTTCAAGCACATCAAGTTCCCTATTAAATAAGCAATATACATCACTCACATCATAGATACAAGCTTTTTTTTCATCCAAATCCTCATATAATCTTCTTGTAAATTCAATTGCTGCGATAATCTGACACCCTTTCGCAACCCCAATACCTTTAATTTTCATCAATTCTTCCACATTCATATTTAATAATAACGATGGTTTTTCTATCTTATACAAAATTCTTTTAGATAAATCTAAGACACTTTCACCCTTATTTCCTGTTTGTAAAATAATGGCTAGTAGTTCACTACTGGATAAGCTTTTTACCCCATTATTCACTAATCTTTCTCTTGGCCGTTCATTGTTCGGCATTTCTTTTATTAAATAGCTCATAGGTCACCTCTATTTAATATATACAAAGAAATCCACCTAAAAAAAGAAACTACCTGTTAATTAGGTAGTTTCTCATAAAACTTGCGAAATATAAAGAACCTGTTATTACTAAGACATCGTCTTTTTCAAGTGTCTCATAGACTGTATTAAAAGCTTTAATTGGGTCTTTAATTCTAGGTAAATCAAACAATAGTTCTTCTGAATTAATATCCAAAGCACGATGATAATCTATGGTTGTTAATGTGATATCACAAGTGATTTCACTTAAACTTTTTAACATTTCATTAAATGGTTTGTCTTGCATACACGCAAATAATACTTTAATCTTTCTATCCTTGAAGATTGTCTTTAAACTTAAATCTAAATAATTAATAGCCTCTTCATTATGAGCCCCATCTAAGATAATAGTTGGGCTAGTCTCAATGATTTCAAACCTCGCTGGGTTGGTAGCTTCTTTAATGCCTTCTTTAATTAAATTAACTGGCATCTTTGGGAACAATAAATTCAGTGCCATTACACTAAGAGAAACATTATCGATTTGGTATAACCCTTGAAGAGATGGCCTATAAGTGTGATACTCAAATTTAAACTGTAGCGGGAATGCATTCAATAATTCAATTTTAGATTTATCTAGATAATAAACCTGGGAATGCTTACTTTTAACATAGGAATCTATAATAGAATCAAATCCTTTAACCCCTGTAATAAGGGGTACACCTTCTTTTACAATACCCAGTTTATTTAGTAAGATACTTTCTAAGGTATTTCCTAGTTGTTTTTGATGATCTAACCCAAGGGTTGTAATAATGGATAATATTGGGGTAATAATGTTGGTTGAATCCAAACTTCCCCCAATCCCAACTTCGATAACTGCGTAGTCTACTTTTTGATCAGAAAAGTATTTAAATGCCATTAATGTAAGTAACTCAAAGAAGGTTAAGTATTCATTGGTTTCTTCAAAAAATGTATCACTAAAAGCTTTAATATATAAGATTAATTGATGAAGTGCTTCATCCTCAATCATTTCATTATTGATTTGAATGCGTTCATTAAACTTTAGGATATAAGGCGAGGTAAAAAGCCCCACCTTATATTTTTTTGATAAAACACTCGACAAATAGTGGGCCACAGAGCCCTTCCCATTGGTGCCGGTAATATGAATAGATTTAAAATTGTTTTGTGGGTTATTAAGCTTACCTGCTGCTAGAATCATTTTGTCTAAAGATACTTTATCTTTAAACCTTGGCCTGGTTTCAAGCCAGTTAATTGCTTCAGTTAGATTCATATGTTTTTAGTCTTCCCTGTAAAACTAGATATTGCCTTTCATAGTTTTGTTGTTTTTCTCTTTCTTGAGCTACTTTTTCTTCGCTTGCTTTAGCTAAGAATTGAGGATTAGATAACATTCTATCACTGCGTTTCAATTCATTTTCTAAATGGGAGATTTCATCTTTTATCGCTTTAATTTCTTCTTCTTTACTAATAACATCCCCCTTTAGGATATACATGTTATACCCAGTTCCAGTTAATAAGAAAGTTTCATCAGTCGTATTAAGTGATTCTAATACTAGAACGGCTTCACTCTTTAAGAAATGTTTTAATAAGGTTTGTTCAGAAGTGATTGTCTTGTTAGATGTTTCAAGCCAAACGTTCAATTCTTTTTTAGGTAGGTTGTGTTCTGCTCTAAAGTTACGCATTTTTTTAATGATCTCGTTAATCATATCTAAATCATCAACGGCTTTTTGATCACTAAAATCAGTTGCAACCGGCCAATCTGAAATCATAATAGACGCTTCACCCGTCAAACTTTGATAAAGTCTTTCAGTTACAAACGGCATAAATGGATGTAATAACTTTAAGATTACAGTTACGGTATAGAATAAAACACTTTCGGTTGATTCTTTTCTTTGAGGGTCCTCTAAATTAAGTTTCGCATATTCAACATAATTACTTGCGAAATAATCCCACGTAAAGTTATAAATGCTTCTTGAAACTTCCCCAAAATCATATTTATCATAGTTCACATCAACATCTTTGATTAAAGTATTTACTCTTGTAAGAAGGTCTTTATCATAAACATTTAAGTTCACTTCATTAATTGGTTTTGGGGTGCTAATTCTTAGTTCAACAAATCTAACAATGTTCCATAATTTATTAATAAAATTCCAACTTGATTCAACTTTTTCTATCTCAAAACGCATGTCTTGACCTGGTGTAGAGTTAGTTGATAAGAAATATCTTAGTGAATCTACCCCGTATTGATCAATAATGTCCATTGGGTCAATCCCATTATTTAAAGATTTACTCATCTTTCTCCCTTGAGAATCTCTAATCAAACCATGAATTAATACTTCTTTAAATGGAGACTCTTTCGTAAATTCTAAACCTTGGAATATCATTCTTGCTACCCAAAAGAAGATAATATCATACCCAGTAACTAAAACATCCGTCGGATAATAACGTTTAAATAGTTCTGTTTCATCTGGCCATCCTAAAGTTGAAAAAGGCCATAATGCTGAAGAGAACCACGTATCTAAAACGTCTTCATCTTGAATATAATCTTCACCCGGTGACTCAACTTGAACCACCATTTCATCGTCTTTATACCAAACCGGTATACGATGACCCCACCATAATTGCCTTGAAATACACCAGTCTTCAATACCTTCCATCCAGTTCGTAAATACTTTTGAAAATCTTTCTGGAACAAATTTAACGGTGTGTTCTTTTAGTGCTTGGTTAGCTAGTGGTTCCATTTTAATGAACCATTGAAGTGATAACCTAGGTTCAACAACAACCCCAGTTCTTTCACTTAATCCAATATTATTTACATAGTCCTCCTTTTTAACTAGGAATCCTTTTTCATCTAATTCTTTTACTAAAGCATCTCGACAGTTGAAGCGTTCCATGCCTTCATATTTAAATGCCATTTCATTCATAATTCCTCTTGAGGTCATACATAAAGGCATCTCTAAGTTGTGTCTTAATCCCACTTCAAAGTCATTAGCATCGTGCGCAGGTGTAACTTTAACTACCCCAGTTCCAAATTCCATATCCACATAATCATCTGCAATCACTGGAATCATAACATTGGTGGTAGGAATATACACTTTAGACCCAATATACTTGCTAAAACGTTTATCATTTGGATGAACCATTAACGCTTGGTCAGCAAACATGGTTTCAGGTCTTGTAGTGGCGATTACTAAACCACCTTCTTGGTCTACAAATGGATAGGTTATATAATATAAAAAGCCTTTTTGTTCAACATAATCTACTTCAATATTAGAAATAGCGGTATTCGCTTCAACGTCCCAGTTAATAATTTTATTGCCTCTGTATATTAACCCTTTTTTATAGAGTTCAATAAATACATAATTAACCGCGTCGTTTAACGTTTTATCTAATGTGAAACGTTCATGGTTATAATCAACACTAATCCCAATTGCTTCCCACTGGTCACGAATATGATAAGAATATTCTTCTTTCCACTTCCAAGCCTCTTCTAAAAAAGCCTCTCTACCGATGATAAAACGGTTGGTGCCCTCTTCTTTTAGTTTTTGATCTACTTTAGCTTGCGTTGCGATTCCCGCATGGTCCATACCCGGTAAATATAAAGTGTCATAGCCTTGCATACGTTTTCTTCTTACAATAATATCTTGTAACGTATTATCCATCGCGTGACCTAAGTGTAATTTACCTGTTACGTTTGGTGGTGGAATTACCGTACAAAACGGTTTTTTAGATAGGTTACCCGACTCAAAATACTTATTTTTCAACCAGTATTGGTACAAACCCTTTTCTACTTCTTTATGATCATATTTTGGTTTTATTGCCATTTTAATAACTTCCTTTCAAAACGTTTTTTCTCTATTTTATATTCTATGGTTTCTTTTGGTTCACCATGAATCAAACTTACTTTGGGTCCAATTTTCTCAAAATCTAATTTCTTAATGAGATTTTCACTTCTAAAGTTATTTGGAAAATGCGAGATATAGATGGTTTCTATTTTTAGCTCATTAAACAAATAGATGATAACCGCCTTACATGCCTCAGTCATAATACCTTGTCGCCAGTAATTTCGATTTAAAACAAAGCCTAGATAGTATTTATCTTGTTTGAGATGGATCCCAATCGTTCCAATCATTTTACCTTGATAAACTATTGAATACACTTCATCTGATAAAATCATCGCTTCAATTACCCTTTTGGTTTCTTCGATTGAACGGTGTGGTGACCAACCCGCTCTTGGTCCGATTTCAGGGTCTGTTGCATACTCAAACATATCAGAAGCATCACTTGAAACAATTTTTCTTAATAACAATCTTTCCGTCTTTATTGGTTTCATAAACCCTCCTAAATATAATAAAAGCGCCCTTAGAACAAGTCTAAGGACGCATAATAAGCGCGGTACCACCTTAGTTCTAGATAAAAATCTAGCCCTTAAAAGTTTATAACGTAACTATCCGGAATAACTTACTTAGTTTCAATTATTCAGCTCCATAGCGACTTCAATAATTAGTAATTACGCCTTTTCACCCGTTAGCGCTCTCTAAAAACTCTATCTTATTTACTACTCTACTTCAACACTATTAATAGTATAATCTAATTGTTTTTATTTATCAAGATATAAAATACCAATCGTACCTGGACCGCAGTGTGTTGAAATCACTGAACCTGCATAAGATTCGATTAGGTGTTCTACTTGAACTCTTTCAGTGACTTTTTCACGAATATATATTACGTATTTTGGGGCAATACTATGCGTAATAAAGACAAATTCAGTATCTATTTTACCTTCTTCATATAGTTTAAAGAAGTCTTCTAACATCCCATCAATCGCACGAGACATTTTTCCCGCACTCTTCTTATATAAACTTAAAGTCCCGTCTGTCATTTTAATTTGTGGTTTGATTTGTAGTACAGAACCTAACACTTTAGATAAACTACTGCATCTTCCGCCCTTATGAAGATAATCTAGGGTCGGGATCACAAATTGTGTATTTAACTTATGGGTTAATTTTCCCACCGCTTCTTTAATCTCTTTAGCACTCATCCCAGATTGTTGAAACTTGATTGCTTTTAACATTAATATAGCGATAGAACCACTTAAAACTGTACTATCTAAAACCTCAACTCTACCAGCTTCATAATCCAAACTTGCCACATAAGCGTTTTGGAACGTTGAAGATATTTTAGATCCAATTGTTAAACAAAATACATCGTTACCCGCTTCAACGATAGGATCGAAAATCGTTTTCCATTCTGCTGGTGAAATAGCCGCAGTCTTAGGAAGAATTCCTAACTTTTCGACATTTTCATACAACATTTCTGTCGTCATATCAATACCATCACGGTAAGTGTCATTTCCAAAAGATATATGGAATGGGGCAATAATTATCTCGTGTTTTTTAATTAGATCTTTCGGTAAGTCCATTGCTGAATCTGCAACTAAAACTACTTTTCTCATAAATTCTCCTCAAATTCGTTTAATAAATTTTCTAAGCCTATTTTTTTGTTTACAGAAGTTAAGATAACTTTTGTATCTTTAAAATATTCTTTAAATCTCTTTTTGGACTGGGCTGTTTCTTTTTGATTAAGTTTGTCAACTTTAGTCGCAACAACTATAATTTCATGATCGAAATGTGTTAAGTATTCATACATTAAGATATCATCTTCTGTAGGACCAACTTTATAATCAACCAACAATAGCACTTTTTTTAAATTTGGTCTGCCCGTTAAATAATCTTCAATCATATATTCGAATGAAGCAATTGTGGACTTCCCTCTTTTAGCGTAGCCATAGCCAGGGGCATCAACCAAATAAAAATCATCATTAAGCAAATAAAAATTAAGGGTGATTGTTTTACCTGGATTTTGGCTTGTTCTTGCAAGGCTTTTTCGGTTGGTTAAATAGTTAATTAAACTACTCTTACCAACATTACTTCTACCTAACAATAAATATTCATTTTTGTTGTCTTGGGGAAAATGCGCTAAGCTTGTCCCACTAATAATAAATTCCGCTGTTTTTATCATAATTACCTCATTATAATCGATTTTGTTTCTTTTTACCATAATTTTGTGTAAATTATCATAAAAAAGAGGCAATTGCCTCTTTAAAATGTTTTATGCGAAAATTTGGTCTATGACATCATCTACATTACCAATTGGGATAATTTCTAGATGGTCTCTAACTTCTTTTGGAACATCATCAATATCACGAACATTATCTTTTGGAATAAAGATTTTCTTCAATCCACTTCTATGAGCCGCAATACTCTTTTCTCTTAATCCACCAATTGGTAGAACATACCCTCTTAATGTAATTTCACCAGTCATTCCAATATCTCTTCTTACTTTCTTACCGGTTGCGGCAGAAATTAAAGCTGAAGTAATCGTAATACCTGCTGAAGGACCGTCTTTTGGAATCGCCCCTTCTGGCACGTGAATGTGGAAATCATTATCTCTAAATATAGCATCATCAATACCAAAGCGTTTAGAATTAGCCTTAACGTACGATAGTGCAGTGTCAGCTGATTCTTTCATAACATCGCCCAATTTACCGGTTAAATGTAAGTTACCTTTACCAGGATAATAGTTGACTTCAATCATTAAAGTATCGCCACCAAATTGTGTATACGCTAACCCTGTAACAACCCCAACTTGGTCAACTGTATCAGCTAAGTTATGGGTAAAGATTGGTTTACCTAAATAATAGGTTAAATTATCTAAAGTCACTTCTACATGTTTAACTTTTTGAATTAATATATCTTTAATTCCCTTTCTTACTAAAGTACCAATCAAGCGGTTAATTTGACGTACACCAGCTTCTCTTGTATACTTTTGAATCATTTCATAAATAACTTCATCCGTCACTGAAAATTCTTCAGGTTTCATTCCGTGAAGTTTTAATTGTTTTGGAATTAAGTGTTTTTTAGTTATATTGAATTTTTCGTATTCCGTATAACTGGTTAATTCAACAATTTCCATACGGTCTCTTAAAGGTTCTGGAATATTTTCTAAATAGTTTGCGGTTGTGATAAATAATACTTGAGATAAATCATAAGTTTCTTCTAAATAGTTATCACTAAAGTGTGAATTTTGTTCTGGGTCTAATACTTCTAACATTGCACTGGCAGGATCACCTTTATAATCCGATGCCATTTTATCAATTTCATCAAGCAAGAACACAGGATTCATTGTGCCAGCATCTTTCATACCTTTTAAAATTCTACCTGGTAGAGCTCCAATATAAGTTCTTCTATGCCCTCGTATTTCAGATTCATCTCTAACACCACCTAAAGATTGTTTAACAAACTTTCTACCCAGTGAATCAGCGATTGAAATGGCTAGTGAGGTCTTACCGGTTCCTGGTGGCCCTACTAGACATAAAATGGTTTGAGGATTTTTACCGGTTTTAATTCTTACGGCTAAGTATTCAATAATTCTGTCTTTAACTTTTTCTAATCCATAATGGTTTTTATCTAGTGCATCTTGAACTTTCTTTAAATCTTTAGAGTCTCTACTCTTTTTAGTCCACGGTAGTGCCACTAGGAAATCTAAATAAGTTTTAATAATACCTGATTCAGCCATCATTGGGCTCATCGAAGAATAACGGGCAAGCTCTTGAAGGGCTTTTTCTTCAACTAATTTAGGCATTTTAGCTTTTATTATGAGTTCTCGAAGTTCATCTACTTCATCTTCTTTTTTAGCTTTATCGCCTAATTCATTTTGAATTGCACGCATTTTTTCTCGTAAATAATATTCTTTTTGAGATTCATCAATGTTCTTTTTAACTTCTTCATTGATTTGTTGTTCAAGACTTGATACCATTTTTTGTCTTGCGATATCTTCTAAAATGTATTGAAGACGAACATTTAAGTTTGGTTCACTTAAATATTTGTATTTATCCATTTCGTTACCTTTTAAACCATACACAATAGTATCAGCCATTTTTTCAGTGGTTACACCACTTTGAGCTGTTCTTAAAATCTCTTGTGAGTTATTTAAGACAACATTGGCGTTTGCGATTGTTTCAGTCATCACCATTTTAGTTAATGTGGCTTCTTTATCGAAATCATCTGAAATGCTATCTACTTCTTCATATTCAACAACGAAAAATGGGTTTGTCAAAAAATATTCAACCACTTTAACACGTTTAATAACGTTGAATTTAGCTTTTATATTTCCGTTTGGTAACTTAACTTTCATTGAAACTTTGGCTAATACACCATATTCTTCAATATCAGCTGGGGTTGGATTTTCTATTAATGGGTTTTTTTGTACTAAGATAATAATATGATTATCAAATGTATTTTCTGCTTCATCTAATGCTTTAAATGAAATTTGTCTTCCAATGTCGCTCCTAAAGTCATTATTAGGAATTGGAACGATGCCTCTAACAGCTATTGCTGGTAAATTTTTTTCCATGAAATCACCTCTTTATATTTATATATATTGTAGCACAACCCAGTTGTATTTGCAATCATAAAGCATGAGTGCCAATAAGTTTATAAAAGGACACGAGTTCGTGTCCTTTTATATTAGTTTTTAAAATTATACTTCTTTAACGTTTGCTTCTAAGTAATCAATGGTTTTACCAAATCTTACTTCATTTACGATTACATCATCAGTTAATTGTTCTTTAACCGCCTTAACGTCCATACCGTACATTTGTGCAATTTCGCTGTATTTAGCTTCTAATTCTTCATCTGTTACTTCAAATGCTTCTTTTTGGCTAATCGCATCAATAACTAAACTAGTCAATACTCTTTCTTGAGCTTGACGTCCTAAATCTGCTTCAAATTGTTCTAGAGTTAAACCACTGAATTGAACATACATTTCTAATTCAATACCATATTGTTTAGCTTGTTGTTCAATTGATTGACGCATATTTTTCTTTTCAGCATCGATCATTTCCATAGGGATATCTACTTGAGCGTTATCTACTGCAAATTTAACTGCAGATCCAACGATACGGTTCTTTTCAGAAGATTCTTTGTTTTGAGCTAACTTCGCTTTAATATCAGCTTTCAATTCTTCAACTGTGTTAACACCTTCACGTTTAAGTGATGCAACAAACTCATCTGTAAGTTCTTCTTTAGCTTCTATTTTAATTTCGTGTAATAACACTTTAAATACTGCTGCTTTACATTTTAAGTCTTCAGCATGGTATTCTTCTGGGAAAGTTACATTGATGTCTCTTTCTTGGCCTGGAACCATACCTACTAATTGTTCTTCAAATCCCGGGATAAATTGATTTGAACCAATCTTTAAAGAGTAATTTTCCCCTTTACCACCTTCGAAAGCAACTTCATCAACAAATCCTTCGAAATCGATAATAGCTGTATCGCCATTTTCTAAGCTTCCTTCTTCTTTAGGTTGTAGTTGAGCACCTTTAGAAAGTAAGTTATCAATCTCTTGATTTACATCTTCATCAGTAACATCTAAGTTACGTTTTTCAACTTCAACACCAACATATTCACCTAATACTACTTCAGGTTTAATTGGGAAAGTTAAGCTGATTTCAAAGTTTTCTGTACGACTAATCTTTGCCACATCAACATCAATTTTCGGATCGCCTACGATTGTAACTGATTTTTCTGTAAATACTTCATCATACAAGTGACCAATAACATGATTCAATGCGTCTTCATAAAGTGATTCTACACCAAATTTAGCTTCATAGATATTTCTAGGAACTTTACCTTTTCTAAAACCGTCCACCTCAACTTTAGGTTGAACGTGTTGAAAAGCATGATCCAATCCATGATTAAAATCATGAGGGGCTACTTCAAATGTAAACTTTGCATAATTCGTTCCAATTTTTTCAAATTTCATAATAATTCTATTCCTCCATAATCTTTCATATTATATCACATAGTTTCTATAAATTGTAATGATTTCACTTATTTAAATAATATTCTTTCTATGAAAACAATTTTTACATTTTTGGAGTATAATTAAGTAAAACTTAGCTCTTATATTGTAATATGAGGGTAGTAAGGGTTACAGAAATGACTTTTACAAATTAGTTTTTTTAGCATAATGGGGCGTGGGGACATGAGAATATTTAAAAAATTATTGGTATCTTTTTTCTATGGGATGGTTTTTTTAGTCTTTTTAGGCTTCTTTGCTTATGCTGCTGATCTACGTATAGCTCAACACTCAACTAGGAGGGACATAAACCGTTTCTTAAGTAACGCAGAATTGACCCTTAGAGAATTGGTGTTTGATTTCAATAAAACCCCTTATGCAAGAAATATATCTATCTCTAAAGATTTAGACCCACTTTCAGATGGCGCTTATATTGCCTATATTACATTCGATCATACTGAGTTTGATAAGATTAACTCAATTACTATTAACAATATAATTTATACCTCATTTTCTAAAGTTCCACATGATAAATACTTAGTCATATCCATTCGTTTAGAAGATTTATTTATGGCTGATGAAACCAGTAAAAAGATAAAATTGAATAGTTATGAAATTAACGCAGTTACCTACACCTCTACTATCACAATTACCGCATTTAGAGAAATCAATTATGATGTTGTTGAAACTAAGAAACAAAGTGTGGTTGGCATTCAAACAAGAGTAACCAATAAATTCGGTTCTAGATCTATTGCTTGGGGTAGTGGTGTAATTTATAAGAAAGTTCCGATTAAAGTCATCCAATTAGGTATTCAAACCACATATTATGAATATTACATTATAACCAACGCCCACGTCGTTGAAGGTGGTAATGATTTTATTGTCCATTATCAAAGTCAAACCAATACCTACCCTAAATACCCAAATGATACGATTGTGTTAGTAGGAACCTATACTATTAATACGGATATAGCGGTATTAAAATTAACGACCAAACAAAGTAATCTCGTTGCTTTAAATGACAAACAATTTGAAACTAAAGTGCCGGTTGAAATCACTGAGGGTCAAGTTGTATTCGCCATTGGTTCACCCGTTAATACTGAAGGTGGTTATGACTTCAATAACGTTAAAGAAGGTACAATTCTTCACACCAAATCTACTGTTTACTTAAAAGATGACAATGAATTATGTAATACTGGTTGCGTAGCCATTCAAACCAGTGCTTTCCAAGGCAATGGTTCTAGTGGTGGTGGTGTTTTTAATACAGTTGGCGAACTGGTAGGTATTCACTTTGCAGCAAACCTAGATAACGAAACCGCAAGTGAAATCCCAATGGCACGTGTATTAGAAGCTTTAGAACATATATTTAACCCAATAATAACTTATGAAGAAACGTATAATAGCGTTTCTTTTTTTATATTTGTTGAAAAAAAGACACTTCTTAGCGAAATGTCTTTTTCCTCTATATTCTATATGATATATATTATTTAACCTCATAACCAACTTGGCTGACTGCCTCTTTGATCATTTCATTAGTCACTTTACTATCTTCTTTAAAAGATGCCGTAGCTTTTTCTAAGTCTACTTTCACCTTTTTTAACCCTAAATCTTTTAAGGCGTTTTCAACTTTAGCCGCACAGTGTTTACAACTCATTCCGCTAACTTGGATTTCCACTTTTTCACCCCCTTATATCTTTTTAATCTTAATGCATTTAAAACCACACTTACGCTAGAAAAGCTCATAGCAAGTGCTGCAATCATTGGGTTTAAAAGTGGACCATTAAATAAAGTTAATATCCCCAGTGCCACGGGAATCCCAATAATATTATATATAAATGCCCAGAACAGGTTTTCTTTAATATTAATAACGGTATGTTTAGATAAATCAATTAATGTTAAGATATCATTGACATCGCTTCTCATTAAGACCACATCACCTGCGCTCATTGCTACATCTGTACCACTTGATAAACTTACGCCAATGTGGGCTTCTTTTAAAGCGATTGCATCATTGATACCATCTCCTACCATCATGACGGTATTAGATTGTTTTAATGATTGAATAACTGCTTGTTTGTCTTCTGGTAATAATGAACCATAATACGTATCTACACCAACTATACCAGCAATATATTTAACAGTATTTTCATCATCACCAGATAATATTGCGGTTTTAATGCCTAATCTCTTTAATGCTTTAACGGTATCGATAACCCCTTCTTTAAGTTGATCAGAAATAGCTAATATACCTAAAAGTTCTTTTTGGTTCGATAAATAGAGGGCACTGATACCTTGATTGGAATAATCTTTAGTAATGGTCTTGGTTTGACCTAATTTGATGTTATTTTCTAACATTAATTTTTCATTACCGATAAGGTAGGTTTCTTTTCCAATACGTCCTTTAATTCCAAGTCCCGTAAAGTTTTCAAAATCTTCTACTTTAGATAATATATACCCTTTTTCTAAAGCCGCTTCATTTATCGATTTAGCGATTGGGTGGTTAGATTGTTGTTCTAGTGAAGCGGCAATCTTTAATAATTGTTCTTCATTTATTTCAGTGGTTGATACAATGTTTTGTAATACAGGTTTACCAACTGTAATTGTCCCAGTTTTATCGAAAACTACCATAGTAGCTTTACTGCTTATTTCTAGTGCTTCACCTGAGGCAATTAATATCCCATGTTTTGCTGCTGCACCACTGGCAGTCATAATTGCTGTTGGTGTAGCAAGCCCTAAAGCACACGGACACGCTATCACTAATACTGAAACTAAAATATTCATTGAAAAATCAAAATCTCTTGACACAATTAACCATATCCCAAATCCTAATACAGCCAGAACCAATACAATTGGAACAAAGATACCACTGATTTTATCAGCAAGTTTTTGAATTGGTGCTTTTTTCATTTGCGCTTCTGATACCCTCTTAATAATACTTGAAAGCACGGTATCATCACCCACATGGGTTACTTTCATTAATACCGCACCTGTGATATTAACAGTGCCACCAATCATTTCATCATGAGTGGTTTTATCTTTAGGAATCGGTTCACCTGTCATCATAGATTCATCTATAGACGTAATCCCTTCAATAATAATACCGTCTGTCGGGACAACATCTCCAGGTCTTACCATTAATATATCATTGGATTTAATTTGTTCAAGCGGGGTCTCTACATAAGTGTCTCCAGTAAATAATAACGCTGTTTTTGGTTTTAAGTCCATCAGTTTTTCTAATTCACTGGTTGTTTTAGTGGTCGATAATTGTTCCATATATTTACCAACCATTACCAACACTAAAATAACCGCACTCACTTCAAAATATAATACATCCGCAAATCCTAAGTTACCTAAGCCAATCATGATAAGCCCATATATTCCATATAGAAATGCCGATGATGTACCTATCGCAACCAAGGAATCCATATTTGGAACACCTCTAAATAGGTTTCTAAACCCGTTCAAATAATATTTATACCCAATAATCATAACTGGAACTGTTAGTATCAATTGAATTAAGGCAAACCCAAATGGATTATGCATTGGGTCAACGACACTTGGTAAAGGTAACCCTATCATATGACCCATAGACACATAGAGTAATGGAATCATAAAAATGAGCGACAATAAGATATTTAATCTCATTCCTTTAAGCTTTTTATTTTGCTTCTCAGAAAGTGTCTCACTCGTATCAATCGTACTAGCTTTATAACCAGTTAACGTAATATTTTTAAATAATACTGACTCATCAAAGGATTCTTCTACAACCACTCTTAATTGTTCAGTTGGCAGACTCACATTGGACTCTAAAACACCCGGTGTTTTTAACGCAGCTTTTTCAACCGCACTCACACAGGCCGCACAAGTCATCCCTTTAACGTCATACATAATCTCTTTATTCATTATCTATCCCCCTTAATTATCAATTATAAGTGAGGTCAAGAATTCAAACCATAAAAATGCTCAAAAAAAATAAGCGCATCAGCTTGTTTCATATGATTATAATCACTTTTTCTTACTCATTTTTTGCTTTTTCATTAATTCACTTGCATAGCTTACTAAATCAGGTAGCTTAACTCCGTTATTTGGGTATCTTCCAATACCATATGAAAAATCAAAATCCACTAATGTTTGTATCTTATGAATCTTATCTTTAAACGCATTAACAGACTTAACAAATTCTAGATCATCTTTAATTAGAATTATAAATTCATCTCCACCATAACGGTAAACTTCATTAGGATGAAAATGGCTTCTCATCAGCTGAGCGACTCTTTGTAAAATAAAATCCGCTTTAATATACCCCATTGACTGATTAAATTCTTCAAATTTATCAAAGTCAATAAATACCAATGATAATGCATTTCTGCCTAATATAAGGTCTTCAAAGTTTAGCTTTAAAGTAGTTCTTGTTGGAAGTCCAGTAAGTGGATCAATATCTTCAATTAAATGATAATGTTCAATATAAAATCTTGTATTATTAGTTAAAAACGTCATGAATTCACAATTTAGAGGTAGTAATGCATTTTGAGTAAAATAATAAGTTGAAGTTTTTTGAATTTCTAATTCTAGCAATTCTCTTTGAATATCAATTTTGTCATGATTTTGAGTATAAATGTTATTGTAAAAGGATTCAATATTTCCTTCATTATATATGAAATCATTAAATAACATTGGGCTTATAAA
>CAYJBF010000015.1:0-14516 GCA_964368415.1 uncultured Acholeplasmataceae bacterium
GGTATAAATTTTTTCTTCACTTGTTCTTTTTATTTAATAGGTTAATGGATATATTTTGAAGTCTTTTAAATTGAATGTGCTATAATAATTTTAGGTGATGAAATTGAAAAGAAATGAAACAAAATCAGTCAAAGTAGGAAACCTTACTTTTGGCGGTAATAATAAAGTATATATTCAATCTATGACTAACACACAAACTTATGATGTTGAAGCTACAGTTGCCCAAATCAAACGTTTAGAAGATGCTGGTTGTGAGATTGTTAGAGTGGCAGTTTTAAATAAAAGAGATGCTGCTGCCTTAGGAGAAATTAAAAGACAAATAAAAATTCCACTAGTAGCCGATATTCACTTTGATTATAAACTTGCACTTGAAGCGGTTAATCAAGGGGTAGACAAGATTAGAATTAATCCAGGCAACATAGGGTCTATTGATAAAGTTAAAGCGGTGGTTGATGCTTGTAAATCAAAAAATATCCCTATTCGAATTGGGGTTAACAGCGGATCAATGATGGATGGGATGGATCCGACACCAGAAAATATGATAAAGGCAGCGAAATTCCATGTTGATATTTTAGAATCTTTAGGTTTCTATGATATTGTCTTATCCTTAAAAGCTACCAACATTGAAACAATGATTGAAGCCTATAGACTTGCCAGTACCACCTTCCCATACCCACTCCATTTAGGCGTAACAGAGGCAGGCACAGCCTTTGGTGGTTCTATAAAAAGCGCGATGGCTCTTGGAATACTTTTATACGAAGGTATTGGTAATACAATCAGAGTATCTTTAACCGATACCCCAGAAATTGAAATTAGAGCTGCTAAAGAGATTTTAAATAACTTAGGTTTAAGAGATAATACGCCAACCTTAATTAGTTGTCCAACTTGTGGCAGAATCCAATACGACATGATTCAAATCGCTAAAGATATTGAAGCCTATTTAGATAAGGTCAATAAAAAGGTTACAGTTGCGATAATGGGGTGTAAAGTAAATGGTCCTGGCGAAGCTAAACATGCTGATATTGGGGTTGCCGGTGGTAAAGGTGAAGCGGTTATATTTAAAAAAGGTGAAATTGTAACCAAAGTTAAAGAGTCTGAAGTCTATGATACTTTAACAAAAATGATTGATGAATTTTAAAACTAACTAAAAAGAAGTTGCCAGGCAACTTCTTCTTTTTATGTTTTTATAATTTTTAGTTTATTATCCTGCGAGTGGATCAAACGGAATACCAGACGCTTTAGGCGCTCTAGATTTCTTAGAGGTAATCGCCAGTACAATTAAAGTAACCACATAAGGTAATATTCTAAAGAATAACGCAAACGGAATATTTGGATAAGCAGTCATCCAACCTGAGATTGCATCAATACCAAAGTAGACAACCGACAAGGTTTTAAAGAACCCAAAGAAGATTGCCGCTAAGAATACTCTTGATGGTCTCCACTGACCAAAGATTAATACCGCTAATGCTAAGAACCCGTATCCAGCAACAGTTCCTTCAAAGGAAATTGAAGTTGGAATCACATAAGCTAGCCCGCCGAGTCCTGCTAAAAAACCTGAAATTAATACCCCTGCCCAGCGGTATTTAATCACATTAATACCCGCTGATTGAGCTGCTTGTGGGTGTTCACCACACGCTGATAATCTTAATCCGAATCTTGTGTATTTGAATATTAGTACGGTCGCAACCAAGATTATTATCCCAATATACGTAGTTAAATATGCGTGATTGAAGAATACATAGTTAATAAACGGTATTTGACTTAAGAAATTACTCTTAAATTCAAAAACAGCGCTAAAATAAATTCTAGTATCCTTAACAATTGCCTTTGATAGATAGACAACTAACGAGGCCGCTAATAAGTTTAAAGCTGTACCCCCAATAGTTTGATCCGCTCTCATCTTTATGGCCAAGAAACCTAATAAGGAAGAGAACCCTACCCCAGCAACCCCTGAAACCATTAAGGCTAAAAATAATAAGAGTTGTGGGTTCATATTTATCTTTACTACTGCTTGCATAAAGTGTATAAATAATACCCCAAAGAAAGCACCAATAACCATGATTCCTTCTAAGGCGATATTAACAGTCCCACTTTTTTCAGAAAATAAACCAGCAATCGCAACGATTAATAATGGAATAATAAAATAAAATGATTGGGCAATGATAAAGCTCATAGTATTACCTCCTCAGTTTTACTGGGTTTTTCTGGTGGAACAACCCCATTATCTTTGTTTGAATCATCATTAACCTGATTGTTTTTCTTTTTTCTTAGTTTAGTCACATACTGACTAATTATTAACGCAAATGCACTAAAGTATAAGATAACCGCAATAATTAAGTTTACGATTTCTGAAGCATACCCTAAGGATTGCAATGGGTCACCACTTAATTTAATATATTGAACAAATAGTGCGGCAAAGAATACACCCACTGGATGGCTATTACCTAATAAAGCAATAGGAATACCATCAAACCCAGCCCCTAATATCACATTTTCTAATGAGTATTGGTTACCTAAGTTTCTTATCGATGGGGCAAGAATAAATAGTGCACCACCAATACCAGCTAAAAATCCTGCAATGGCCATGGATAAGATAATAGCTCTTTTTTCATTAACACCAGCATATTTAGCTGCATCTCTGTTCATCCCAACACTTTTTAGCTCTCTGCCAAATACAGTCTTATTTAAAACAAACCAAATTAATACAACAAACCCTATGGCTAGAATAATTCCAAAGTCTAGCCCTGAGTTAGGAAATATCTTATCTAATAAAGCATAAGGGGTTCTTGCAGCTTGATCTACAGTAATGGTTCTATTTTGAGCG
The DNA here is from genome assembly GCA_964368415.1 of uncultured Acholeplasmataceae bacterium. Taxonomy (GTDB): domain Bacteria; phylum Bacillota_I; class Bacilli_A; order Acholeplasmatales; family UBA5453; genus UBA5409. Next base: position 2,825 of record CAYJBF010000015.1, read on the forward strand.
CCATCCACCATGTAAGGTCTTAAGAAACCACCTAACATCCCATTAACTAAAAACATTCCAATATAGTTAAGCATAATCCCTGAAATAACGATATTAACATTAAATAACGCTTTAAATACACCTGATAAAGCACCCCACAGTGCACCAGCTAATCCCCCAGCGAGTAAGGCAATAGGCCATTGCATAAAACCTAAATTATCGCCTAGGATACCCACTATAGCTGCCACAAATAGTCCCATCGTATATTGTCCAGAAGCCCCAATATTAAATACCCCTGTCTTAAAAGCAAACGCAACAGCTAACCCAGTAAATACGAGTGGGGTAACTCGATATAATAATTGACCTATCCCAATCCAAGCCCCTCTTGGGTTATTAAATGCCCCTAAGAGTAACCGGCTAATACCTAAACCAGAATTTCCAATATTGGTTATAAGGATAATAATTATTCCTAAGAGAATGCCTAATAAGATAGCGAGCAAAGAAGCGGTAATGTTTTTAAACCCCTGCGAGACTTTAAATTCATTCCATTTTGTGGTTAGTTTTACTTTGAGATTATCCATTATTTGTTACCTCTCCACTGTGCCATTTTTTCTTTTTCTTGTTCAGTTAAGGTTAGTGGCGGGATTTCATCTTGTTTAATTCCTGCCATATATAAACCTAGTTCGTCCACTGTAATATCTTTTGCTAAAACATCTTTAACCATTTTACCTTCATACATGACTAAGATTCTATCACTAATACTCATAACTTCATCCAACTCAAATGAAATCATTAAGATACCTTTACCACGGTCTCTCTCTTTAATAATACTCTTATGAGCAAATTCTACTGCCCCAACGTCTAAACCTCTTACCGTTTGAATGGATAACAAGAAATCAGAATCTTTATTAATTTCTCTAGCGATAATTGCCTTTTGTTGGTTACCACCTGATAAAGATCCTGAAAGTGTTTTAGCCCCTTGACCACTTCTAATATCGAAATGTGTAATCAGCTCATTCGCTAAAGCATTGATCGGTTCATTTTTAATGATTCCTTTTCTTTGGAATGGCTCTAAATGATATTTTTTTAGGGCTAAGTTATTAGCCAATGAATCCTGTAAAATTAAACCATATTTATGTCTATCTTCAGGAATATGACTCATTCCGTTATCATTCCGATAACGAATAGATTTATTCGTAATATCTTCATAATTTAAATAAATTTGACCGCTATTAGGTTTAACAATACCTGATAATGCATACCCTAATTCACTTTGACCATTACCATCAATCCCAGCGATACAGACAATTTCACCTCTTCTTACTTTGAATGACACATGATCAACGACATGTTTTTTAGATAGTTCGTTGATTACAACCAAATCTTTAACCATTAAGACTGCATCACCTAATTCCATGTCATTCTTTTCAATCTTAAAGTCAACTTCTCTTCCTACCATCATTTTAGAGAGCTTTTCTTTAGTGACATCTTTAACTTCTACAGTCCCCATATTTTTACCCCGTCTTAAGACCGTAACTCTATCACATACGGTCATGATTTCTTCTAACTTATGTGTAATAAAGATAATACTCTTACCTTCTTTAGCTAACTTTTTCATGGTAATCATTAACTGCTTAATTTCTTGTGGGGTTAAAACAGCAGTTGGTTCATCAAATATCAAAATGTCATTTTTTCTAAATAACATTTTTAATATTTCCGTTCTTTGTTGAGCCCCAACAGTTACATCTTCAATGATGTCATCTGGGTTTAAAGCAAGTTCATACTGTTCACAAAGTTTAATAATATCTTCCTTGGCTGATTTACGGTCAATTACGCCTGAACCTTTAGAAGGCTCTATTCCCATGATAATGTTATCTAAAACTGAAAACACCTCAACCAATTTAAAGTGTTGATGCACCATTCCAATCCCCAAGTCATTCGCATCGTTTGGGCTATTGATTACTACTTCTTGTCCATCTTTTAAAATAACACCACTATCGGCTTTATACATACCAAAAAGGATTGACATTAATGTCGATTTCCCAGCTCCATTTTCACCTAGCAAAGCATGGATTTCTCCACGTCTTAATTCAAAAGTGACATTATTATTAGCGATAATCCCTGGAAATTTTTTTGTTATATTGCGCATTTCAATAATATTGTGCATTCTTCCACCTCTTATTTAAAAAGTGGGATAAGGAATCTCGTTCCTTATCCCTTTTTAGTTTTACTATTTTTTAATTCTTATTATTCAAATGGAATAACTGTTACTTTAACTTCAGTTGTTTCAAATTGTTTAGCAGCATTACCGTCATCACCAAATGCACCAATTGCGTTAGATACATCTTGAGTGCCATTAACTAACTTAGCAAAAATTGCATCATAATCTGCTTGGGTGAATGTTTCAAATTTAGATGTTTCCATTGGTAAACCAACACCGTCACGAGACGCATCAAGAATCACAGATTTTCCACCAAATTCAGTAGCCCATTTGTTTGTTTCATAAATAGCTTCTAAAGCTTGTTCAACAGATACGCTTAATTTCTTAGTTGCAGATGTAATAACTGTATTTGAATCAAATGATTGGTCAACGTCAACACCGATAACTTTCTTGTTAGCACTTTCTGCAGCAGCCATAACTGATTGTCCAACAGCACCACCACATGCGAAAATTACTTCAACACCTGATTGGTACATTGCAGCAGCAGCAGCTTGTACTTCTGGAGTTGCAGCGAAATCGCCCGTATATAAATATGAGATAGTAACAGCATTAGCAGCTAAGCCAAGTTCAGCAGCAGCAACTGCAGCACCTTGAACGTAACCATGTCCAAATCTTTGAACCGCTGGAACAGCCATACCACCCATAAATCCTAATTTACGGTAGCCATCTTTAACAGCCGCATATCCTGCTAAGAATCCTGATTGTTCTTCAGCATAGAATACTGAATAAACGTTAGACTCAAGAGTACCTAAGTCCGCATTCACTGGGTTACCATCAAGTAAAATAAACTTAACATCTGGATGATCTTTTTGAACCGCATTGATTGGCGCTTCGAATAAGTAACCTGGGGTTACAACTACTTTTGCACCGTCTGCAATGGCTTGTTCAATTGCACTAATGTATTGCTCTGTCGCTGCTTCTGTTGGTTTAATGTATCCGTAAGAAATTTTATTTTCTTTAGCATACGCTTTAACACCTTCGTAAGCGCCTTGGTTGAACGATTTGTCGGTAATATCACCTTTATCGGTAATAAGGACAATATCCTTTGGACCTCCGCCACATGCAGTTAAACCAATAATTGAGAATAACGCTACAGCGAAAACTAATAATCTTTTCATTCTTCTTCCTCCCTGATTTGAATGATTTCTAATTCTAAAGTAAAAGTTTTTACTCTAAAGTCATTTTAGCACTTTTATGAAAGCGTTTCAATAGAAAATCGAGAAAACTTTAATTATAGAGCCCCAAAATCAATTATTTGAGCCTTTAAGTCCACATAAAATTCTTTCTCGTGTGTGACTAATATAACGGTGCCTTGATATTCTACTAAGGCCTTCTTTAAGGCTTCTTTGGCCTGGATATCTAAGTGATTGGTGGGTTCATCTAGAATTAAGACATTACTCTTATATTGATGCATTAGGGCTAACCTTACTTTAGTCTGTTGCCCCCCACTTAAACTAGATAACGGTCTTCTTGCTTGTTCATACGTAATACCATATTGAGCTAGCAAGGTATAGACATCTTTTTGGTTATCAACATTCATCACATAATATAAATGTTCGAAAGCTGTCAGATTACCTTCTAAATCCAACTCTTGTGAAAAATAATTTATTTGGGCCGTATCAATCCATTCATAAGACCCGCTAATTGGATCCATCATACCAATAATGGTTTTAATTAAGGTTGATTTACCAATACCGTTATGACCTGTAATAACGTTAATGGTATTTTTTCTTATCGTAAACGATATTGGTGCTAAGAGTGGTTTATTGTTATAACCAATAACTAAATCATTCACAACCAATACTTCTTTTCCAGTATCACTACTATAAGGAAACCAAAACCTTAATTTCTTTGGTTTAATAGGTTTATCTATTATCTCCATTTTAAGAAGTTGTCTTCTCACACTTTGAGCCCTTTTGGTTGTTGATGCTCTTACAAGGTTCTTTTCAACGAAAGTTTGTTTTACTTTAATTTCTCGTTGTTGCGACTCAAAAGCTTTTTCTTGTTGTTCAATTCTTAAAGCTCTATTATCTAAATAAAACTGGTAATCGCCTTTATATCTTGTTAACTTAGTATTTTCAATGGCGATAACCACTTTCGCAATCTCACTTACAAACACTTCATCATGTGAAACAACAATAAATGTTTTTTCATACGCTTTTAAAAATTTTGTTAACCATTCAATATGAGCGATATCTAGGAAGTTTGTTGGTTCGTCTAATATTAAAACATCACTATCTTTAAGTAAGAGTTTGGCTAAAATAGTCTTTTCTCTCATCCCACTAGACAAGTGATCAATCTTCTTATCTAAAACATCGATGCTCATACCTAATCCGCCAATCACGTTGCTTAAACTAGATTTAATTCTATAAAAATCACTATCTAATAACTGTTCTTGAATTTCAGAAGCATAATGAAGGTCTTTTTCTATGTCTGTTGATGACCCATCCGCAATCCTTTCATATAAACTATTCATTCTATCTTCTAGTTTAAACAGTGGTTCATAAACCTCTAATAAATATTGTCTTACAAGTTTTTCTTTATCAACGGTTGCGTATTGATCCAAATACCCAACTTTTAAATTATTTAGCCATGAGATAGTTCCTTTGTCTGGGGTAATCTCTTTAACTAATAAATTAAGGAGGGTTGTTTTACCCGAACCATTTGGACCAACAATCACCATATGCTCGCCCTCAAAAAGGCGCATCTCTGCGCCTTCAAATATCGGTTTTTCTTGGTATTTAAAGCTTAAATTATTGACATCCAAATAACTCATACTAAACCTCTAATTGTTTGATTTCTTTTATGGTTCTATCGGTATAGACATAATAATCAAAACACTTTTCATTTGGTCTAACAAAGACCACTTCATTTTCATTAATATATTTTAAAATTTGTTTTGGTGCAGGATAAACAATAATCATTTTGTTGCCTTCTAAGGCATCAAAACCTTTTGTGTCAATCATGGAATTCTTCTTTGATTTAATTTGCCAGTGTTTAATTGAATTAAAAGAAAGCTCTCTAATATTTCCAACAAACAAAAACTTCACTAAAAAGAATGTTTGATTCACATTAAAATCATAATCATAAGCTTTGCTTTCTGATTTTTTAATGGTCCCCATATGACTGAGTTTTTCTACAAGATGATTTTTTTGACGTCGTTCTAAATAAATAATAATTATCCAAAAGGACACCATAAATAATAGAATAATTCCTGCTAAAATATAAAGTTCGGTTCTATCCATTTTATTTCTTCTCTAATAAATACGTAATTGCTTCATAAGGTCTTAATGTTAAGTTAGATAAAGTAGTTTTAGAATCTTCATAATTACTAAGCAATATCTTACTTACTTTATACCCTCTTATTGATACTGTTTCAGTGGTGTCAAAGAAGTTTGTTACAGTTAAGATTAACTTATCAGCTTCTCTTTCATACGCATAAACACGTTCATTTTTTGGGAGTAATTGTTTATAAGACCCGTAAACAAGTGTATTTAAATAGTGTTTATCTTTTCTTAGTTTAAATATCTTTTGGTAGTGTTTATAAATACTCTTTTCATCGGTTAAGTTTTTCTTAACGTTGACTAACGTATAATCTGGACACACATTAAACCAAGGCTTAGTTTTACTAAACCCGGCATGCTTAGAATCGTCCCAACTCATGATGGTTCTGGCGTTATCTCTACTTCTTAAACCAGTAAAATGAATAAATTCTTCTTCGTTCGCATCTCCGTTAATCACATGAAGGTTATAAGTCGTTTTTACCGATACATCATTAAAATCATTAACGGATTTAAAGGGATAGTTGGTCATCCCGATTTCTTCCCCCTGGTAAACAAATGGGGTCCCCCACATTAAATATAAGGCTTGTCCTAGCATAGAACCTGATAAAAAAGGCTTATTAGGGTTACCATATTGACTCATTAATCTTGGTTGGTCATGGTTAAGCCAGTAGATAGGCATCCAAGCTTTACCATATTGGCCTTTTTGCCATTTCTTCCATACTTGTTTTAAAGAAAGTAAGTTGACTTTAATCGGCTCGCCAATCTCTTTCATATCCCAAACGTTATTATGCCAACAGTGGTCAAAGTTAAATACCATATCCATAGATCCATCTTTAACCCCGGCATATTTATTGGCTTCATCAGCGGTTGCCCCACCACCAACTTCTCCAACCGTCATAATGTCATATTTAGACCATACTTCTTGATTAAACTCTTTTAAGTAATCAAATAAAACAGGTAAGTTAGAAAACATACGCCAGTCTGGTTTATATTTATCATTGGTTTCAATGGTTGAATCAACTAAATCTTTTCTTCTTCCAATATGGGCAACCGCATCTACTCTAAACCCGTCAATCCCTAAATCTAACCAAAATTTCGCGATAGCTTGCATAGACGTTCTCACATTAGGGTTAGACCAGTTTAAATCAGGCATCTTTTTAGAAAATATCTTCATATAATATTGGCCAGTTAGTGGATCCTTTTCCCAACAGGACCCACCAAAGAATGAGGCCCAATTCGTTGGTTCTACTTCTACCCCATTAACCATTTTTCCGTCTGCCCAAATATAGTAATCTCTATAGGGGTTATCTTTCGATTTTCTAGATTCAATAAACCACTTATGTTCATCACTGGTCTGATTCATCACGAAATCAGCAATAATTTTAATTCCTTTTTCATGGGCTTCATGAATTAAAGCTTTCATATCATCCATGGTCCCAAATGATGGATCAATATCAAGATAATCACTTACGTCATAACCATTATCATCCATCGGTGATTTATAAAAAGGACATATCCAGATTAATGTTATGCCTAGGTCTTTAAGATAATCTAATTTTTCTCTAATTCCGTTAATATCTCCAATCCCATCATTATTGGAATCTTTAAAACTTTTTAAGTAAATTTCATAACCGATGGCTTCTTTCCACCATCTTCTTTCAAAAAATGACATTTTAATTACCCCTTTTCATCACTTAATAGTTTACCATAAATTCATTAAAAGTTAAGTATGTTCATCGGTATCATAAATTGACTAATTTACATACTTTTAAAAATTATGGTAAAATATGTTTTGAGGTATCAGTGATGAGAATATTAAAACTGACAATTTTATCCCTATTATTAGGTTTATCGTTTTTAATTACGCCTTTACTAAAAGCCGAAACAATAAACCTTGAGATATATTATTTTAATGCGTTAAATAACTATGAAACAACCACCCTACAAATTAAAGATTTGGATTCAGATGAAATTTATGACTTTATTAAGGAGGAACATAGCATTAATGAAGCGTTATGGTTAAAATTCAGTTTGATTGATACTGAGCTTAATAACGCCAACTATGAACTTATTTTATCCGTGGATGAAACGGTTAAAACCTATCCGTTTATTGGTAGTGAAAACCTTAAAACAAGTGGTTCAAATACGTATTATTTAAGAGAAGATATTTTAACACAAAACCAAACTGAATTAACATCTACCGTCACTTACGCAACCTTCGTTGATAGAAAGAATATAAAAGTCTTAACGAGTGCTAAAAGTAGAGGCATTCCTTCGATTCAAGTTATTACCGAAGATGTCTTAATGAAGGTTAATTCAATTAAAGAACTAGTTGATGGTTACTTAATTGAAATCGATGATGATTTAGATGTTAAAAGGGAATACCGTCTAGATTTTGACTTTAATGATGGGTTTGGTTACCAAAGCATATTTGTTCGATTAGATGACATCTACAATCAAGGGTTCTTTACTTCTGCGTATCACTATGACTCAAATGACTTAGGGGCCACTTACACGAAAGATAAAACTACTTTTAAATTATGGGCACCAACCTTGAGTGATGTTTACTTAAACGTTTATGATCAAGGGTCAAAAATATCTTATAAAATGACTGAAAGTACATATGGGGTATATGTTTATACGTATAACGGTAATGCCAAAGACAAATCTTATACCTATTCATTTAGAAGATTCAATCAAGACTATGAAATTATTGACCCATACGCAAAGCACTTATCTAGTGATTTGACGAAAGGTTTAATGTTTGACTTAAGTAATACGAATCCAGCGGACTTTAAGAACTTTGAACAACCCTATTTTAGTGGCTTTTATGGGGACGCTGTCATCTATGAATCTTCTGTTCATCAATTAACGGGTGATCCCTATGCTTATGGGACTTATAAAGATACTTATATAGGCTTATCACGTTCCAATACCTCTTATACTTTTAGGGAACAAGAATACACAACCGGTATAGCCCACTTAAAAGAATTAGGGATAACCCATATTGCCTTAAGTGATCTACTTGATACCAAACAAGGATTAATGAATATTAACCGTGCTTATCAATTTGATCAAAGTATTACAAGAGATATCTATGAAGTTAAAAACCTCATTAAATCCATGGCAAATAACGGTATTAGAGTGGTGTTAGATATTGATTTATATAACCCCGTGATTGAAGGTTTAGAAGCTTTAATGCCTGGGTATTATTATGAACACCTTAACGGAAATATTATTAAAAATGAGTCAAAGGAGTCCTTCTTTAATACAAACCTTTATATGACTTCACGTTATATAGAATCCTCTATCAATTACTTATTAGAAGAATACCGTTTAACGGCCGTTAAAGTGAGCCCATTAAATGGATTAAAAATTGAAGATTTAAATAGTTTACAAAGGTTTGGGACATCCTTAGATGAAAACTTTTTAATGTATGGGGAGTTTATTAAAAATACCCCTAAAGCCTTAACGGGGAAATTAACCCCACAAAACTTAGATCAAGTGAAATTTATTGGGGTTATTGATCAAGGTTTAGGCACTTCAGATGATGCATGGATTAAGGGTGGATCTTCTAACACTCAAGTGAAGCGTAATATTTTAGCGCTACCTACCCCTGACTTTAATAACTTAACCCCGCATCAAATGTTTAAGCGTTTACCAGATTTATCTAACTTAACTTATAGTGAACGCCAACAATATAGGGCTTTATATTTAGTGGCATTTTCTACCCCAGTTATCAGAGGTGGGGAAGAATTTAATAGTTCTTCAGGTGTCTTAAGGTATCAAAATAAGGAAAACAGCCAAACATTCGAAATGTATAAATCTTTAATTGACTTTAGATTTAACCATATATCCATTAAGTTTCCAGAACACAGAGATATTAAAACCAAGGTGAATATGCAGTCATTAGGAAATATCATTTATTACCGAATTACCAATCAATATGACTTATACCCAGATATCTTAATTATCCATCATAATAGTTTAAATAATCAAAGTGGATTTACGCTACCCGAAGGCCTGCCAGGCGAAACCTCAAGTTATAATATTGATGGTGACTTCTACTGGAAAGTGGCATTTGACAGTAACTTTGAGCTTGAGATAGATACGGCTTATGAAAATCTACAAACGATTAACCTTAAACCAAACCAAACTTTAATCCTTTATTACGGATTAAACTTAACCAATACGATTACCCCACCCGTTCAACATATACCAAATAGCCCTTCTAATAGTAATCAAACCTTGATTGCATTAATTGTGGTAGGTTCCATGATTATAGTCGCGGGGATAATTGGAACATTCTATATTTTAAGAAGCAATAAAGATTAATTTTTATAGGAGAACTTATGAACAAAGACGTTTTATTACACCAATCTAAAAGTAATTATGCTTATCAATATGATAAAGACACACTTCATCTTTGGCTTAGAACCGCCAAAGATGATTTTAATGAGGTTGTCCTTCTTTATGGAGACCCCTTCAAATATGAACCCATTGATTCAGAGATGAATCACTGGGTATGGGTGAATGAAGGAATTAATACAGTGATGGAAAAAAGATTATCGGATGATGAATACGATTATTATTTTGCCAGTATTAAACCACGCCACAAAAGAGTTAAGTATGCTTTCCTATTAGACAATACCTATTTATATGGAGCTAGAGAAATTTATGATTTATCTACCCCAGATGATAAAAAGAAATATAACTTGTTTAACTACTTTAATTTCCCCTTCTTAAATGAGGTAGATGTCATTAGTATTCCATCATGGGTGAAAGAAACCACTTGGTATCAAATATTTCCTGATCGTTTTAGACGTTCAGTAAATGCAACCAATACCCCCAATCATCGTTGGACCAATAAAGATGAAAAAGTCACCAACCATATGAAAATGGGCGGGGACATCTTAGGGGTTATTGAAGCGTTAGACTACTTAGTTGATTTAGGGATTACAGGGATTTATTTTACGCCCTTGTTTGAAAGTCCTTCGAACCATAAATACGATACAACAGACTACTTTAAGATTGACCCATCTTTTGGGACCAATGAAGATTTTAGATTACTTGTTAAAGAAGCCCACAAAAGAGGAATTAAGGTTGTTTTAGATGCGGTATTTAATCATTGTGGGTATCACCACCCTTTCTTCCAAGATGTGGTAAAACATGGGGCTAAATCGAAATACTATAATTCATTTTTTATTAAACAAGAACCTGTGGTAAACTTTAAATTAGATAATAGTAATTCCCCAGTGTACCAAAGAGGTTTAATACCAAATTTCCATACTTTCGCGTTTACCCCAACCATGCCTAAGTGGAACACCGAAGATCCTTTAGCCCGCCAACATTTATTAAGTGTCGCAGAATATTGGATTAAAGAATATGATATTGATGGTTGGAGATTAGACGTTTCTAATGAGGTAAGCCATGATTTTTGGAGAGCCTTTAAAAAAACGGTTAAAAATGCAAAAAAAGAAGCCTTTATCTTTGGGGAAAACTGGGACTATTCTTACCCTTGGTTGTCTGGTGATCAAATTGATACCGTAATGAACTATGAGTTTGTTTACCCGGTATGGCAATATTTTGGCCATGACCCTCATATCCCTACCATTAAAGCCAATCAATTTAGAAAACTGATGAATAAATTATTAGTTTCTTATCCAGAACAAATTACTGAGTCAATGTTTAACTTAGTTGAATGTCACGATACCGCAAGGGTCTTATCTAGATCAAAAGAAGATACCCGATTAGGCTTCTTGTTCTACTTGTATATGTTTGCCTACCCTGGTAGCCCAAATATCTATTATGGGGGTGAGGTTGGTCTTTCCGGTGGTGGTGATCCAGATTGTAGAAGACCTATGATTTGGGATATAGACCAACAAGACTTAAACTTTAAAAATAAGATTAAATGGCTAATTCATTTAAGAAAGCATGAAAAGGCTTTTGGTTCTTCTAACTTTAAATTTATCCATTCTGATGATCAAAATAACACCATTGGGATTCAAACTAAAAAAGATAATGACATCATTACAATCTACTTTAACCCAAATGATTTTGAAGTTTTTATTAATAAATCTGTTAAAGGCCTCAATCTAGAATCTCAGAAAGACATCAACTTAAAAGACATTAAACTCAATGCTTATGGCTATTTAATCGTTAAATCTAACAATTGAATTTAAAATTAAGAGACAAACCTATTTAACGG
>CAYJBF010000016.1:0-14245 GCA_964368415.1 uncultured Acholeplasmataceae bacterium
ATATAATATATATGTCAAAGACCTTTCAACTTTTTTGATTAAAAACTTTGACGAAAATCTCGTATTTTTCTCCCAAAAAAATACAAAGCGTCACACCACGGTTAGAATGTAGTTTGAGATGCCATCTTCAAATCAAATTTCTATAAACGGTGACTCCCTTTCAAATAATCTCCCCTTAGGAGTTTATATATGCAAAACATCTTTTGGATGTTTTTTTTATTTTCATATGGCTTTGTTAAGTAATTTATGATAACATATATTAACTTTAAATAAGAGAGGACCTTTTTATGCTCACACAAGAACACAACAACAAATTTAAATACATTACTACCTTTGTTTCTGTTATTTTAGTTTTAGATATTATTACCATCATTTCAAACCTTTATGTGTCAACTTCATTAGACCAATTTGGTCTTCCAGACATCTTAATTATCATTAAAGCACTATACTTCTCGATCTTATTAATAACCTTAGTGTTATGGAATACTCAAAAGATTAATATCCCTAAACATGTGCTAAAAGTGTTAATTGGAATTGCTTTTACATATGTTATGGTTTACTTCTTAAGTTTATATCTATATAAGTACTTTCTCTTGTATGACACTTCCTATATTATTAGATACCGTATCTTAGAAGGAAATCCAGCATTAGCTTTAGACTATTCCGTAACCAATTATAAAACACTATCTTATGTCGTTTCTATTTTTGGAGGAGCAAATTCCGAACTCATATTACTCCTTCAAATCTGTGCGCTTCAATTTGCCTTAAATCAAGTGAGTCATGTTGAACTACCTACTGAAACAGAATATGAGTATGATGATTTTTTATTTCCAAAATCACTACTTATTTCCATTTCATTACTGACATTCTTTAGTTTTATTTCCATCAATGTATTTACCTTCACATATAACATATTTTCTTTAATTGAAGTGGGGATTGCCTTATCCGCATTCATCTTAACCATTCCGGTATTAATCTTAACAGGACAACTTCAAAACAGAAAATCCACCCATGTCACCAAAGCCTTATTCTTAGGAAACCATATCTTCATTTTAGTCAGTGGAATTATTCTTAGTTTATTGTTTGCTGTACTGTTTGGTCTGAATATATACTTCATCATTATGAATATTGGTACATACCGTGTTGGTACTGCCTTAATATCCTTAATATTAGCTTTATTCATTCTTTTTAAATCCAAACAAATTATATCGTTAGAAAATAAATAAAACCTTCACAGCCGTGAAGGTTTTATTTTTATATAATATCTTTAATTAAGTTAATATGATACTCATAATATAGACTTGGTCTATAGGTATCCGAATATAACATGATAGCTTGTCCTGAATCAAAGTGTAAGCCTACGTTTACAATCGATATAACACCATTTTGAGAGCGAATAAAGGCTATTTCCTTAATCTTAGTTCTAGTCTCCTCGGTCATCTCTTTAACCTCTTTAATTTGGGTTACAAAGAGTTTATCAATTTTTACTTTGACTTTGTGTTGTTCGGATTGAAGTTTATCAATTTGATCGTTGACTTCATCTAAAAAGAATTCTGATCCTTTTAAAACTACTACAATTACTTCAAGCATAAATCGTTTGCGTGTTTTTCTAATGGTATCTCTTGATACTCGATAATATAGCTTACAACGGTTATTACTAAAAGATAATTTAAAATCTTTTTTAACGACTCTTTTCTCAACCGATTCTAAAGACTCGTGATATGTTTTAATGGGTTCTCCAGGTGATTCATGAATCTTAATGATATACGCATGATTGGTTATTTGTTCTAATCTATTTCTAAAGTACCCTGTAATAAATATAAGTACTATTAAAATAACGAAAAAGAAAATATATTTATAATTATCATTCATGTCAGTAAATAGGATTAAGACCCCACCACCAACAGAAATTAAGACAATTAAAATAAAACCAATTAACCACCGTATAAATTGTCTGTTTACTTGTTTTTGTGTCATAGTTTTATACCATGTTCATATAAGTAATTGTAGACAATACTATACCAATTATAAGTAAGATTGCTGAGGCAACGAATAATTCTTTGAAAAATGTTGTTTCTTTATCCGTTGTTTTCGCAATTACATAATCACTATAAGTAGGATACATAGTTTTTCCATCTCTTGTAAACAAAAGACGGAAAACATATCTAATCCCCATAAATACACGTTGTGCTTGCATCATCGCCGCGATGGCTGGTAAAAACATTACTATTCCTACAACAAATAGGATATCCCCAGCGGAACTAATGGATATACTAGGTCCGAATACTGGAAGATGTATGAAATAACTTGTGGCGAATAATGTAGCTAGTATTAGTAAAAATCGCCAGAACTTCATTATTTTAATCCTTTTTGGTAACGCTCAAATTCTTCTGTATTACATAATACAAAGTGACCAGGTTCAACTTCTCTTAAGGTTGGTTTTTCAACAGAATAATCATGTTCCTTTTGAGGGTTATAACGAACTGTTTTACCTCTCTTACTTTCGAATAGAGGGTCTGGTAATGGAATCGAGTTCATTAGAGATAATGTATATGGGTGAAGCGGGTTATTAAAGATTTTTTCTTTATCTCCCATTTCCACGATATGACCAAAATACATAACTGCAAGTCTATCAGTAAAGTATTTTACAACCGATAAATCATGAGCAATAAATAAGATGGTAATCCCTTTTGCATGTCTAAGGTCATTTAATAAGTTAATAATTTGGGCACGAATTGATACGTCCAAGTTTGAAATTGGTTCATCGGCAATAATAAAAGATGGGTTAACAATCAGTGCTCTTGCGATACCAATTCTTTGACGTTGTCCACCACTAAATTCATGTGGGTATCTACTTGCATGTTCTGGAAGTAAGTTCACAAGTTTTAGGGCCTCTTTAACACGCTCATCAATGAGTTTTTCATTCTTAACACCATTAATTCTTAACCCTTCAGCAACAATTTCTTTAACTGTCATTCTTGGGTTAAGGGATGCAATTGGATCTTGGAAGATCATTTGCATACTACGCATTAATAATTTGTTTCTATAAATTAAGTCGTGTTTTAAAGTTTTAACGTCTTGTTTGAATCTAAGACCATTTAATTTAAGTTCCTTTAATTCTTTTTTAAGCTTCTTATCAAGTTCTTTAAGTTCAGCGTTTAATTCTGAAAGTTTAACTTTATCTTCAGTCGCTTTAATTTTTTTAGTTAATTCGGCAATCTCTTTTTTATAAGTTTCGGCATTTTCATCATGATCTTTATTTAAAGCATCATAAGTAGCTACTAAATCATGATACTCTTTAAATGATTCAATATCATCTTTAGCTCTTATTCCTTCTTCATCAACGATTTTTTCGAATTTTTTATCTCTTTTAGCCAGTCTAAGTTGTTCTTTAGCTTCTTTAATTTGTTCCAGTAGTTTTGCTTCTTCATCAGGTGAAATACCTGAGGCTTTTCTATCGGCTAATTGTTGAAGAAGGGCTTGGTACGTTGCTTTTCTGGCATTAACATCACTAATGATACGAGTGCCGTGAAAATACACTTCTCCGCCTGTGGCTTCATATAATTTAATTAAGGCTCTTCCAGTTGTTGTTTTACCACAACCAGATTCACCCACCAATGAAAATACTTCACCTTCGAAAATGTTAAATGAAATATCATCAACAGCTTTGTTCACTGATTTTTGTTTTCCGGACCCTAGTTTAAAATACTGTCTTAGTCCTTCAACACGCAAGATTTCTTTTTTATTAGTCATTAGAAACACCTACCTTTTTATCTTTGTTGTTTCCGTGATCACATTGGTAGCGTTCAATTCTTTCAGTAATAATTGAAGGCATTTCAATTTTCGGAGCATCCTCATGTAATAACCAAGTAGCTGCATAGTGTGTATCGGAAACTTTGAAAAATGGTGGATGTTCTTCAAAATCAATCTTTAATGCGAACTCATTTCTCTCTGCGAATGCGTCCCCTCTTGGTGGGTATAACATATCTGGTGGTGTACCTGGAATAGAACTCAGTTTATCTTTTGTTTCTAAATCAGGAACACTGGATAATAGTGCCCATGTATATGGGTGTTTTGGATTATAGAATATTTCACTTGCTGTGCCGTATTCTACAATTTTACCAGCATACATTACCGCAACTCTATCAGCCATATTTGCCACAACGCCTAAGTCATGGGTAATGAAGATTACAGATAGATTACGTTCTTTCTTAATTTGTTTAATTAAGTCTAAGATTTGACCTTGAATCGTCACGTCTAACGCTGTGGTTGGTTCGTCACAGATTAAGATTTCTGGGTTCGCTGTTAAGGCAATCGCAATAACAACTCTTTGTCTCATACCACCTGAGAATTGGAAAGGATATTGATAAAATCTCTTTTCTGGTTCAGGAATATTAACTTCACGCATAATCTCAATGGCTTTTTCATAAGCTTCTTTCTTTGTAACATTAAACAAGCGCTTAGATTGTTCAACCACATCGGCTTTTTGTTTTTTAGCTTCTTCAACTTTTTCTAGAGCTAATAAGTATTCTTTAGACTGCTTTGGAATTGTTTTTAACTTATCCTTAAGTTCTTGATAGTCTTTAGAACCTTTATCTAGTGTCTTAAGTTTTTCTTTAGCATTCTTATATTCAAGAGACTCTTTATTCACTAATTTTAATGCATCCTTAGCCCCTTTAATGGCTTCTTTTGCTTTATTAATTTTAAGACGTGCTTCTTCTTGTAAAACTTTCTTTTCTTCATTGATTTGTGCTTTAGCATCTTTCTTAGAAGCTTTATACGTAGCTTTTAATTCAGGTAGTTTTACTTCTTCGATAGCGATACGACGTTTTGCTTCTTGCTTAATTTCAGCAATTTTAGCTTTTTTCGCATCTTTAGAAAGTTCTTCATTTAAGTTCACTTCAAGAATTCTTGAATTTTGCTCATTTTTAATTAGTTTGATTCTCTTTACCACGTTTAAATAATCATGATATTCATTATGATATAAATCGTGGAATCTGTTTTTTAATCTATTACCATTGACCAACATCGCTTCAGTAATTTGCTTACCAACACGCATAATTGGATTCAAACTAGAAAGTGGATCTTGGAAGATCATTCCAATTTTACTACCACGTATTAAGTGGAAGTTAGCTTCTGAAAGCTTTGTTAAATCTTGATTCCTATATAAAATTTCACCTTCATCAATAATACCGTTACCTGCTAAAATACCCATAATGGCTCTATTAGTAACACTTTTACCTGATCCAGATTCACCCACGATTGCAAGTGTTTCACCGTTATACAAATCGAACGAAACATCACGAACCGCTTTTACAAATCCGTTAGGTGTTTTAAATGAAATCGATAAGTTTTTAACTTCTAAAACTTTATCTGGTGTTTTAATTGTTTTCTTTTGTACATTTTTGTTCATAATTAATTACCCCTTAATTGTGGATTCAATGCATCACGTAACGCATTTCCAAACATATTGAAAGTAATCATTAGGATAGATACAACAAGTGTTGGATAAATTATTAGCCACAAGTTACCTGCGATTAATTGTTGTTGTCCGTCATATAGGATAACCCCAACTGATGTTCCCGTAAGTTCGATAGGTCCAATCTTGAATTTTTGACCGTTACCAATCCCTAGTCCTAAGAATGAAAGGTTCAATTCTAAGAAAATAATTGAAGGGATACTTAAGATTACACGTGTAACAATAGTTCCAATGGCGTTAGGTAAGATATGTTTGAAGATAATTCTTCTATCTGAAGCACCGAGTGTTCTTGCAGCTAAAACATATTCTCTACCACGGTATCGATAGAACTGAATTCTTGTAATACCAGCGACCCCAATCCATCCGTCATAAACCATGAATACTAAGAGTGCCCAGAACCCTGGTCCCATTAATACAGAGATAATTCCAACCATTGTAATTTGTGGGAAACTTCCCCAAACATCTTTAAATCTTTCCATTAATAAGTCTACTTGTCCGCCGTAATAAGCACTTATGGCGCCCCAAATAATACCTAAAATAATATTAATTACTGAAGCCATTAAACCTAATAATAATGATGTTCTTAAACCTAACCAGATTAACGAGAATAGGTCTCTACCAAATGTGTCTGTACCAAAAATAAAGTATGGCGTACTTTCAAAACCAATAACTCTACTGCCATCCATCATGACATGGTAGCTATCATAAACTGTAGAACCAATTTTAATAGATGATACATCGACTACTGATACGATTGGATAACCTTCATCAAAAGTCCATTTCTTAGGATTTTCCGGATCAAGGGTCTTCGTTTCAGCCATGCCTGGATTTTCAGATAAAATCTTGTCATAATCACTTTGTCCAATAACGACTAGTTTATCCGCAAACAATGCTGCATAAACATCATATTTAAATGATGACAAAGTCATAATAGCGTCTTGTCTTACATAACGACCATTCTCATCTGCCCCATTAATACCAAGTAAAGTAAATTGTGATAAATCATAACCAGAATATACTTTATTTTCAACACTACTATTAAATGCAATGCTGTTAAATGAAACATATTCAGATCCTTTAACACTTCGATCATTGATTTCGTGTTTGAATACAAAGAATACAGAGTCTCCAGCGGTTAATTCCAGATTATCAAGTGGTGTTAAAGTATGTTCACCAGTAGTAGTGACTTCACCAATATAAGTTAAATCATTCCAAGATGTGTATTTACTACCCAAATTAAATTCGCCTGCATAAACTCGCAAGATGCCTGGTGTTTCAAACTTATCTACATCTAGTGCAATAGTCATCCCATCAACCAACGTAACTTTAGTAGGTGTTACAATCGAGTAAGCAAAACGACCTGAGTTAATATATAAGTTATTCGTGCCACCTACAAATTGTGGACTTCTATCTGCCCCATAAACTTCATAGTTTTTTAAAGTAGACATATCGATATATTCTTTTTGATAAGTTTTTGTAGGATAACCTAACCCTGTTTCAGGGTCAATCGTTGTAACATCAATTGGTTGACCTTTAATAATTTTACTACCGTCAAGAATACCAAATTTTTCTAATAATGGAACTCTTGGAGGCAATGTTGTAATATTTGCGTTTGTTTTTTCATATAAATGTGATGGTGTGAAGATTGGAACAAATATTGCAAGCAAAATAAATAATGCTAGAATTGCTGTTGCAATCACGTTATACTTGTTCTTTGTAAATCTAGACATTGTATCTTGCCAATAAGTTAGTTGTTTGGTTTTGAGTGGTTTATCTAGTAATATTTCTTCATCATGAACAAGTTTAAAATAGTCTTTTGAATATTTCTTTTCATTTTTATCCATTATTTCTTCGCCCCCATTCTAATTCTTGGATCGACAATACCATAAGATAAGTCAACAATTAAAACGGTAAATAAGCCAATAACGCCGTAAAAGGCATTAGAAACCATTAAAACGTTATAGTCATAGTTACCAGCGCTTAAAGCTTGTAACGAAACTTTACCAACCCCTGGAATCGCGTAAACACTTTCCATAACATAAGAACCGCTCATTAATGATGCAAATGATCCGATAATAACTGGAACCATAGGCACTAGTGAGTTTCTAATTGCATGTCTTAAAACTGATTGACGGTGCGATAAACCTTTTGTCTTAGCTAACATAACGAAATCAGAAGTTAATACTTCAGATAACTCAGCTCTTAACAATCTTGTAAATCCGGCAATAGAAGGTAAACTCATTGCTAATACCGGAATGACATACCCTTTAGCTAGTTCTGCTGTCGTTTCTATTCCAACAAGTGGGAAAAGCGTAGGCAACCAATTGAGTTGATAACCAAAAACAACGATTAAAATAAGTACTAATACTAAACTTGGAACTGATAAAAACACCATGACAACGACTTGCATCAAGTTATCTACCCAAGTGTCTTTCTTAAGTGCAGCTAATATTCCAAAGGCAAACCCAAATGGGATGTAGAAAAATAGCGTTGATAAGTTTAATGTCATCGTGAGTGGAATTTTTTCGGAGATTAAGGAGAATGCAGGTGCGTTCGCTCTAATCTTCGTAGATGTTCCCCAATTCCATTCTGTCACTACATTCTTAAGCCAATTAAAATACTGAGTCGCAATTGGGACTCGATAAAAAACCTTGAAGACTTCACTGCTACCAATAGGTACAACAATGAACACTGACTTGTTTAAGTTCTTTTCTGTTCTTCTGATTGTATCTAATTGTGCCATATCTTCAGGATCACTTGTATACAAATAAAGTGAAGTATAATATCCATCTTCAACTTGGTTTTCTAACCATGTATCCATTTCCTCATTTTTTTGAGGTGGGTATTCTGGCGCTAGTTTTAAAAGAACATAAGTTATCGTTAAGGTTGTAACCAAAATAACGAAGATCCATAATATTCTTTGTATAATATATTTTGTCACTTGAATTTCACCATTCCTTACTGCTAATTTGCTCTTTTAACTCACGCGTATGTCTGTACGTGCATGCGCGTGCGTTAAAAAAGATAGTAAGGGTGCCCACACTGTGAGTGGATTAGGCACCCCACTATTACATCATTTTATTGTTATATTTATTTAAAGTTTATTATAACCAAACTACTGGAATATAGAAGTCGCCAACTTTTAACAGTACATATGCATCACTGGATTGAGTACCACTATATGTGTAAGTAATTGCATAAACTTGCATTTGTTCTAATGACACTTCTAGTTCTTCAGCAATTGCTGCTAAGGTTGTTAAACCTACTTCTTCTGCTAAGTATGCATCAGCTGCAACTTCAGCGTCAGTTGCTAATAAGACAGCTGCATCTAACGATGATGCACCAGCGCCAATTACTTCAGGTTTAATTGCTGCTTCAGCAGATGTATATAGACCATATGAATTGTATAATTCAAACTTAGTGCCTGTCTTAGAAATTACATAAACACTTACATTTCCATCTTTAGTTGTTACAATCTTAGATACTAATGAGTCGAATCCTTCTTCTGTAGCGATATCAGCTAATAATTCACCAATTACAGCTTCAGCAACGTTATCAACGTCATCTTCAATACTTTCAACTTCTTTACCGCCCATATCTACATAAGCTTGGATTAGAGAATCAGCAGTTGCCCAGTCTTTTTGTTCAACACCGTCTTTAACATAAGTCTTCTTAGATAATGCAGCAACGATTGCGTTGAAGCTCCATAATTCTTTAACTTGAACACCGGCTAAGTTTACATACTCAACTTCGATGTTAGCTGTAGATGTATCAATACCCCAGTTAAGAGTAAATCCACCACGGTTGTCATCACTGAACACGTCTAGGAATCCTGGCGCGTCTAATAATGATCCTTGGATACCACCAACACCTAAGTCAACCTTAGCTGGCATTAGGTAATCGTAGTAGTTATTTGGGAATTCAACGTTTTGTTCAAGAATATCAACTTTAACAAAGTTTACATCATCAACTAATCTAGCTTCATATTGTTCAATTACGTTTGCGATTAATGCTTCAAATGAAGTATTACCACTTGATGCATAAACTAAACTTAATTCGATTACTGTATAACTTGAAGCAGTACCTTTTTGATAATGACCATCTGCAATACCTTTTTCAACAGCTGCGCG
Source organism: uncultured Acholeplasmataceae bacterium (assembly GCA_964368415.1). Classification (GTDB taxonomy): domain Bacteria; phylum Bacillota_I; class Bacilli_A; order Acholeplasmatales; family UBA5453; genus UBA5409. The sequence continues at coordinate 9,610 of CAYJBF010000016.1, forward strand.
GAATAAGTCTTTCGCTGCATCTGGAACGAATGCATTTGTTCCACCACCAAAGTCTTCAACGATTTGTTGACCTTCAGCAAATCCTCTTACAGATGTGCCTGATTCAGCATCTAGGAAGTATAGTGATGTGAAATATGTAAATGCTGGTAAGTAGTTTTTACCAATGTCAACAGCCGCAGTTTGTCTGTCTAAACCATAGTACATCGCTTGTCTCATTTCAACATAACCTAAAATTGGTTCTGGTACATAAGAGTCATCTAATTTAATATTTGGATGAGCCGCCATGAACGCATCACGTGCTTCAGGTGTTCCAAATGAGTTAATGCTTAATCTTGTGGTTGTAGCATCTGGAGCAACTTTTACTCTTGGGTCATCAGCATATTCATTAGCTTTAGTTGCTGGTACGGATGCTGATTCTAATCTGCCTGCTTCAAATTCTGCAAAGAGTAATTGTTGATCTTGAATATATCTGTATTGTTGTCCAGTGAAATGATACATTTCTGAATCTGGGTGTAAAGTATTTTTCTTGAATGTTAATAATTGGTCTGGTGTATAAACGTCAAAGTAGTAAATACCACTTGATGCTACTGAAGTAGGACCTTGACCATAATTAGCTTCACCTAGGTGTTCATATAATTCTTTGTTTAGAGGGGTTAAGATACCACCAGCGAAACCATATTTAACATCAAATGTGCCTTGTAAGTCAATGTACTCGATTTCGATTGTATTTCCATTAACAATCTTTAATCCTACATTTTCCCATGAGCCTGTTCCAGCGATGAAATCAGCTGCGCCTTTAACACCTTTATCGATGAAGTCTCCTCCACCTGATTTAGCTCTTAACCAGCCTTTTTCCATAGCTAGTTTCCAAGTCCATAGATAGTCAGTTGCGTCTAATTTTTCAAAACCTTCTGGAAGTGCAGATGTATCTGTATTTGGATGGAATTTCCATTCTAAGTCATCTCTTAATTGGATTTGCCATACTTTAGAGTATGTTTTACCGTTAATAGTTTGAGGATTTAATGGTACTGGTTCAGCTGCTGCTAAACTTGGAAGAATTTCATATCCAGCCTTAGTTTCATCAAAGTAGAAATCAAATATTCCACCTGAGAATAAATCGATGAAGTCACTTGAGTTAGAATCATCTGAAATCCAAGGGTTTAATGTAGTTGGGTTCGTATTGAATGAACTTCTCCAAGTGTATTCACCTGCGTTACCAAATGTTGAACCATACATTAATACGTTTGAGTCATCTTTACTGAATTGTGAGAATGCAGTACCGAATCCTAAAACACCATTGTAAGTTGGACTAAATAATTGAGTTCTGTCAGAATACATTACGCGTGTAGCACCTGAATATAGAGGAATACCTGCATAAACGTTTTCTAATAAATGACGTTCCGCAGCTGCGAATAATTTACCTTTTTCAGAACCTGGTAATTTAGAATAGTCAACCCCACTTAAGTATGTAGCTGCTTGAGCAACTTCTGAGGCTTTAACTGTTACTGTTCTTGTAACCTCTGTTTTAACACCTTTACTATCGGTTACTGAATATTTTACTTGATAAGTTCCTGGAACAGATGTGTCAACGTTGTTTGATACAACTACAACATCAAGTTCTCCATCTTCCTTATCTTGTCCTTTCACGTCTGCTAGCGGTTCAAACACGCTACCGAAATCTATTGTTATAGGGTTTGCGCCAGTAATTGTTGGAGCTTCGTTCTTAGTTCCACAGGCTGCAAGTACTACTACTGCTGCTAGAAATACTAAAACTCCGATAAGTCTTTTTGAAAATTTCATAATCTATCTCTCTCCTTTTTGATTATTTCTATTATTATACCAAAATAAACTAGAAAACAAAACATTTTTTTAATTATCCTACCTTACGGCATAATGTAAACGCTTTTTGTATTCCAGTTATAGTGGGTTATAACCGTTAATTGTGGTTGGTCGTTCTTAATTAGTGTATAAATCTCCAACAACTTCTCCGTATTTAATAAAAACTGTGTTTCAAGTAGATAGTCTGGTTCCACCCCATATTCATTATCATGGAAAATGTATGGATCTTCTTCTGTACCACTACCCGTACGCCACGCGTTCATATTATTGCTACTCATGGTGAATGCTGTACCGTTTGGCAATAATACAGGGGTAATAGAACTTGCGCCACCACCTGATTTTTGACCAATGACTGGCCCTAAATTATTTTCTTTGAATATTGTAACCAGCTCATTGGCTGCACTAAAAGTTAGTGGAGAGGCTATTAATGACCAATTAAAATGTTCGTAAACTGGAACACCGTTAATTCTCACATAAGTACTTGATGCACTATTTGTACCTTTATCCATATCACTAATTCTAAATGCCTCTGATGTGACAAAACCAACTACTCTATATAAGGCACCGACGTTACCACCGGTATTCCAAGTTAAGTCTAAAGCAACATTTTCCACTAAAGGCTTTTCAGCAAGTAATTGATCGAATACTATTTCTAAGTAGACCGCACTATCTGATTCGATTAACCCTGTAATATCTGCAGCTATAGGCCAAGCAGATTCATAATCTTTAGGTGAATTCTTGGTTGTAACCCCAATATATAACAAATTAGACCCACTATCAAATTGAAGTCTAGCGAAATAAGTAACCTCGCCAATGGTTTTCGTTAGATAACCAAATTGTTTCTCTACATTGCTTGATTCAGTTATAACATGGGTATAGCCTAGAGCTTTTAACTGATCAATATATATATAGATATAATTTATATTAATTGGTGAGGTAGCCGTACCCTTAATCAATATTTCTAATGTACGGTCATCTTCTCCACTGTTGTTATAGTAGAAAAACTTATTCCCTGTTGTGATGGTATCTAATATTTCTGATGCGTCTTCAACTTCTAATACTTTACTAACAAGTGTTGCATCATAAGTATTTGATTCCTCAATATCTGCAGTGACAAAACTATCAAAAGTAATAACCGCATGTTTATCATCTAAGAACCAATAATTAGGTCTGGAAGTAGAATTGGCAGCCCACTGATTAGCAGTGATGCCTGTTCTCCCCCATTTAGCCTCAATCATATCGTCTACATCGACAAACCCATCATAATACCACTGGATAAATCTAGTTCCATATACCGATAAGCTAGACGCATCTGGTCCACCCCAGGATGTCTTATTATAATAAGAAGGATAACCATAACTGGTGTGTGGTTCATCAATTCCTTTTAATAATAATTCTGATATTGCTTCATCCAATGCTTGTGGATCATTGGTTAATAACTTTTTAATTCTTAAATCTAATAAATCATAATAGGTTTCTACTTCGGCTAAATCCTTAAGTCCGTAAAAGTAGTCTAAGTTAAATGCCAACATGTTATAAGTATGAACCACTAAATCACCAGGAATCTTTTTATTATTCATGGTACTGGATTTAATAGTTCTATATTCTAATGTTCCAGCATCCGGTAATGAATAAATACCTAATAATTTATCGTAGTTGTAATAAACGTTATAATAACTTGAACCCGCAAATAATTGATTCACTAAATAAAGGGGTAAGACAATCCCATCATCATATAAAGCCATGTCTAATTGATATGTATTTAGATCGTATACTAAATCGTTACCTTCTTGATAATAAGTATCTGGATGATTATATTCATATTCAATATGTCTACCATAGTTGGTTTCTGTTGAATAGACATACGCCCAATAAAATCCAGGATCATTTGTGGTAATAAGATTTGTATTGGCATCAATGGTACAAATCAAATCATAAATCTTATCTTCTGATTCAGAATAATATTGATAGAAGATTTCAATCGTACCTTCACCTCTTGTAATAGTGAACTCTACCGCTGGATCGATGAAACCTTTAATTAGATTGAAGAAATCTTCTACTTTAATATAAGGAACAGACCCATTTTCTTCAAAATATAGATTAACCACGCCATCAGCAACCTCATACTCAGTTGTGATATTGGTAAACGGGACTTCTCTTTGACTTTGAATAACAACCTCTTCTTGAGGTTTTATCTCTACTTCAAACGTATGTGTAACAGTGGCATCGTCATATTTAAACGTTCCTGTTACCTCACCGATAATAGGGGTATCACCATTTCTTAGTGGTAAAACAATCCCCACATCAGATATATTAGAAGAATTAGACTTCCATGTGATGAAACTCCTATTAACGCCACCTCTAACTGGGAAGTTTAATTGATAAGGGTTTAAAACCAGATTTTCTTCCGCAAACACAATATCTTCTTGAATTAATTCTTGAGCTGTTTTTTCTTGGGTACCTTCAACTACCCACAAGGTAATTAAAGTAATATCCGATTCAATCGGTGTTTGGAATTCAAACTCCATAGAATCATCCGTTAAATACCAATACTTAAACTCAAATCCATCTTTGGTAGGATTAGACGGTTTCGTCGCCGTTTTCCCTTTTTCAACTTGCTGACTGATAACCTCACTACCACCATCAGTATTAAAACTAACGGTATACTTGACTACTTCTTGTTTATTACAGGCGATTAAAGTAACCCCTAATACAATTGCGAATAACAAAAAGCTAAATCTTTTTATGAAATATCTCTCTCTCATGTCATACCTCATTCATCTATAGTTGTTATTAT